>JBAYMZ010000075.1:0-6790 GCA_041663385.1 Candidatus Omnitrophota bacterium | reverse complement strand
ATCTTTACAGCTAATTACCTCACCCTTAATAAAGCCCCTGGCTAAATCCGTATGTATTTTACCGGCAGCCTCAAGGATTGTACTTGCGGCTTTAAGTTCCCAGGCGCGCACTTCTTTATCTCCGGCAGTATAGAAAAGCATTGTTTGTGATTTCTTAAGCACCTCATCAATTAAACTATTCATATCAGAAACTTCGGTTTTGCCCACACAAGGCTTATAGGAAAACGGCATAATATTTTTTAGAAAATTTTTTTCTTCTTCGGTAAAAGTTTGATCGCATAAAAGATTTTCTGCTTCAAGCAACCCTTGGATTTTCTTCAGGAACTCTATCTCTTTCGTGTCAGATGTCCTCGGTAAGCGGCTTTCAATTTTTTCCAAATCAAGAAACACAAAATCAAGCTTCTTTGCGGCATCATATACTATCGCGTCTGCCTTAACAAAATCATCGCCAACGAATTCAACTACGTAAGGGCTGATTTTTTTTGGCGAAAATTTCTTAAGCAGCTTTTCAAACCACTCACAACTGTATTTATATTTTCCCGGATCAACACTTAAACCAAAGTTTGCTATTTTCATTCTTAAATTCTCCTTCTATTTTAAATCCCAAGCTCCAAGCGCCAAATTACAAATAAGTTTCTTGTGCGGCCATTGGAATTTATTTGGAATTTGTAATTTTGTATATTATTCCGCTTTGCCTACCTTTTCCAGTTCTCTCCTGGCCCCTTCAACAACTATTTGCGCCATGCGCGCCGGCAAAACTTCATAATGGGCAAAAGTCATCAAATAGCTTCCTCTACCGCCGGTCACTGAACGCAAATCAGAAGCATACTTAAACATTTCAACCAGTGGTATCTGCGCTTTTACCACTTCGTTCTTTCCTTTTGAATCCATCCCAAGAACCCTTCCACGACGGGAATTTATATCACCGGTAACCTGACCGGTAAATTCTCCAGGAACCGTAATATCGACAATCATTATCGGCTCAAGCAGAACGCTTCCAGCCTGTTCAAGCGCTTTCTTGAAAGCCATTGAACCAGCAATCTGAAAAGCTATATCCGAAGAGTCAACATCATGATAAGAACCGTCAACAAGAGTAACCCTGATATCGGTTACAGGATAACCCGCAAGTATCCCCTCATCCAAAGATTTTCTTATGCCCTTTTCTACCGAAGGTATAAAATTACGGGGGATCGCTCCGCCGAATATTTTATCGACAAATTCAAAACCTTTACCTCTTTGCAGGGGCTCAAGCTCAATCCAGACATCGCCGTATTGGCCGCGGCCGCCGGATTGCTTTTTATGCTTCCCCTGCACTCTAACAGAACGTATTACTGTCTCAAGATACGCAACCTTTGGCGTACCAAGATCGACATTCGCCTGATACCGGCGCTTCATCCTTTCCATAATTACATTAAGATGCAACTCTCCCATTCCTGAAATTATTAATTCTTTTGTCTGAGGGTCACGCGACACCTTAAACGTCGGGTCCTCACTGGTTAACCTCGACAGTGCCGCGGAAATTTTATCTTCATCTTGCCGGGTTTTCGGTTTGACTGACGCGGAATATGAAGGAGCGGGAAATTCAACAATAGGAAATTCAAGCGGCATAAGAGCCTCGCAAAAAGTATCCTGTGTCCGGGTGCTCCTTAACTTCGCGACAGCGCCAATTTCGCCGGCGCATATAGCGTCCTGAGTATTTTCCTGTTTGCCTTCCGGAATATAAACCTGGCTTACTTTCTCTTTTTCGTTCTTGGTTGAATTATATATTTCGCTGTTCGAAGATATTTTTCCGGAAAATACCCGGAAAATATTTAATTGCCCGACAAACGGGTCAATTACTGTTTTAAAAACCTGGGCCGCAAGCGGCGCCGCCACTTTCGGCTCAATATTAACCAGTTCATTTTTCCTGGTATTTTTAGCAACCCTTGGTTTAGTTTCAGCAACCGAAGGCATTACATCCAATAGCATTTCAATGAGCGAATCAGTCCCGGTTGCGTTTAAGGCAGCCATCGGAACAATCGGAAAAATCTGCGAATTTATTACCGCTTTTTTGAGCGCGGCAGATAATTCTTTTTCGTCAATTGCCCCTTTTTCCAAATATTCATTCAGCAGCGCGTCATCACTTTCGGCAACGGTTTCGATAATACTGCCATAAGCCGGATTTATTTTTTCCTTAAGAATGTTGGAAATTTTTCCCTTTTCGAAATTCGCGAAAGGTATGGCTTTTTTTGTTAAAGTATTCCTTATCTCTTCAACGGTTTTTTCGTAACTCGTATCTTCCTTATCCAGTTTATTCACGATAAAAAGGCAAGGTAAATTTTCTTTTCTTAAAATATCCCAGGCTTTTTCTGTACCAACAAGAACGCCACCTGTCGCGTCTACTACAATTACTCCAAAATCTACAGCCTTACTCGCAGAAACAAGCTCACCGATAAAATCAAGATACCCGGGAACATCAATAAATTGCAAAAAATTTCCTTTACACTCTGTGTAAAGAATAGACATGTTTATCGAACTTTTGCGCAGCTTTTCATCTTCCTCGTAATCGCTTATCGTGGTTCCGTCATCAACTTTACCAAGACGGGTGGTAGCTCCGCATTTAAAAAGTATGCTTTCGGAAATGGACGTTTTACCGCTTTGCGCGTGGCCGGCTAAAAGAAAAATCCTTTTCTTTGTTAGATCTTCTCTCATGTTCTTCCTCCTTCAATAAAGTGTCCCGCTTTACGGCAGGACTTAAAGGAATGCGCCATTTTTATAAGCAGCCTATGAAAAGTGGCCTTACGGAAGTTAAACCCTGAATGAGAAGTAGCCAAATATCAGATTGTTCATTCTTCTTCGCCACTCACGAGGAATTTCCAGTGTGGCTTTGAAGGAATGAATTTCCTACCCTTTCTGGCAGGAAATTCATTATATTAGAAATAAGTACCTGCGTCAAATAAGAACTGAATTTTTTTGTTATACTTAAGTTATTGTCGGACAATAAGTTGAGGCTGTTTTAAAGGAAAAATGTTGCGTCGCCGAAACTGAAAAATCGGAATTTTTTCTTTACCGCGTACTCATAAGCCTTGCGGGTTAACTCCAGGCCGGCAAAAGAAGACACAAGAACAAGGTTGGTGGAACAGGGGGTGTGAAAATTTGTGATAACCGCGTCAACAATTTTAAATTTATAGCCGGGTACAATATAGGAATTTGTCTCTGTAGAGGCGCTCTTTACGCGATAATTTTTATGATTATCACAATATGCCGCGCTCTCAAGGCTTCTTATTGAAGTTGTCCCCACGGCAATTACCCTGCGGCCATTTTCTTTGGTAGAATTTACAAGCTTAGCCGTATCTTCGGATATTTCAAACCATTCAAAATCCATTTTATGCTCGCGAATATCATCGGACTTAACCGGCCGGAAAGTCGCAAGCCCGCAATGCAGGGTCAGGTAAGTTATATTTACGCCTTTGGCTTTGATTTTTTCAAGCAGGCTTTTCGTAAAATGAAATCCGGCAGTTGGAGCGGCTATTGCGCCATCTTTGGAAGCATAAGTGGTTTGATATTTTTCAAAATCATCGATATCTTTCTTAATGTATGGCGGCAGCGGCGCCTGGCCTAACCGCTCAAGAAGCGAAGAAAATTTTTTGGGAGAGAATTCAAGCACTCTCCCACCCTGCCAGGTTTTATCTAAAATCTTAGCGCGAAAACCTTCCTCAAAAATAATCTCCTCTCCGATTTTGGCGCGCTTAGCAGGGTTAACCAAAGCATCCCATATGCCGGATTCTTTTTCCTTCAAAAGCAAAATTTCTATTTTCGAACCGTTTTTGTTTACACCCTTTATCCTGGCTCTAATAACCCTGGTATCATTCAAAACCAGCAAATCCCCTTCATTTAATAAATCAATAACATCCTTAAAAACAATTTCTTTTATGTTGTTATGTTTTCTATCTACAATCAAAAGGCGGGAAGTATCACGCTCGGAAAGCGGTTCCTGCGCAATCAGCTCTTTAGGCAATTCGTAGGAAAAATTTGAAATATGAAATTCGTCTTTAGTATTCATTTGTGTAAAGTTTAATGTGTAATGCTGGTGTAATGTTTATTTGTGTAATGCCTTTACACATTACACTTTTAACATTACACAGCTTCTAAAAGGCGGGGACGACTTTGTTTTTGCCTTCTTTTTTAGCCTTATAAAGCGCGACGTCAGCTTTACTGACAAGCGCGTCCTTGTCCGCGCCATCCTGAGGATAATTTGAAAGGCCGATACTCACCGTAAAATTAGTGCCGGCGATTATTTTTTCTGCCAGGCTGATTCTTATTCTTTCCGCTATCTGCGCGGCTTCAACTTTAGTAGCAGTAGGCAAAATCACAGAAAACTCTTCTCCGCCGTAACGACAGATAATATCTATGTCCCTGCCGTTATTTTTAAGAACTTCACTTATATTGCGCAGAGCCTGATCACCCTGTATATGGCCGTAAGTATCGTTAAATTTTTTAAAATCATCGAGGTCAATCATAAGGATAGAAAGCGGATAATTTTTCGATTTTGCTTTTAATAATTCTTCATCAAGCCGGTATTGAAAATATCCATGATTCCATAAAGACGTGAGGGTATCCGTGTGGGCCCTGATTAAAGTATCCTCAAACGCGCGGGAATTTTCTATCGCGCCCGCGGCCTGTTCAACAAACATATTAAAAATTCTAATATCAGCTTCGCCTATTGCTTTCTTGGTAACATAGTTATCAACAATAATTATTCCTTCAGGTTTTTCTTTTATCCACAAAGAAGCAATAAGGAATTCACCAAGTTGTAATGTTTCTACAAGAATATCCGGCTCAAGTTCGGTTACTTTTTCATCCTTAATATGTAAAGTCCCCCTTTCCCATAAAGTACTATAAAGAAAACCAGTTTTTTCATTTAAATCAAAAGAAAGCGACTGCACAAACTCCATAAATTTAGGCTTAACCGTGTCTTCTTTTATACGGTTGTAAGTTTTTATAAGATCGTAGAGATCCATTCTCTGCTGTTCAATGCTCTTCCAGATGCTGGTCGCTTCCTGCATATACATCGGCCCAATACCCATAAAGCCGTTGATTTTTTTCCTTTCGTCATCTACCAGAAAAAGAATTGCCCGGTTAAATGAAAGGCCTTCGTGAGCGGTTAAACCGGTAAGTATGATATAGACAATTTCATCAAGCCGCAAAGTCGTCCTCATCGCTTTATTTAATTCATAAAGAATATAAAGCTGAGAGCGGGTTTTTTCCAGTTCGTCTTTTATTTTTTTTATCTCTTCTTCCATAATGACTAAAAATAACACATTTGCGACTAAAAGTCAATGTAGGGGACAGGGATCAGGGGACAGGGATCAGGGGACAGGGATCAGGGCGCAGATAACAGAGAAATCCATACAATAACACTCTTAGTGAACCCTGTTCCCTGCACCCCGAACCCTGAACTTTTTTACGTTTTTAGCTTAAGTTACGGCTGGAGAGGCACTTCGGTTTGTTCAGTTTGAGGTGCTTGTGGCTGGTTCTTTCCGTTCTCTCCAAACTTAACGGAAACAAGTTTGGATACTCCCTTTTCCTGCATGGTTACACCGTACAAGATGTCAGCTTTACTCATAGTTTTCTTATTATGAGTGATAACTATAAATTGAGAGTTTGAAGCAAACTCTTTTAAAATATGGTTAAACCTGTCGACGTTAGACTCATCAAGCGGCGCATCAATTTCATCAAGCACACAAATAGGAGAAGGCCGCACCTTGAAAATCGCAAAAATTAAAGCGATTGTAGTTAACGCTTTTTCTCCTCCTGAAAGCAGAGCCACGTTTTGGCACTTCTTCCCGGGCGGCTGGACCTCGATTTCAACTCCGCACTCAAGGACGTCTTCCTGGTCAAGCAGGATAAGATCGGCTCGCCCTCCACCAAAAAGAAATTTGAAATTATTTTTAAACTCTACTTCTATTTTATTAAAAGTTTCAAGAAATAATTCGCGGGAAGTTTTGTTGATTTTCTGTATGGCTTTTCTTAAATTATCTTTAGCGGTTATTAAATCATTTTTTTGCTTATCCAAAAATTCTTCACGTTTTTTTAATTCATCGAATTCCTCTATGGCAACAAGATTTACGTCTCCAAGAGATACAAGCTTTTTCTTTAAAGATTCTTTATCTTCGGCAAGCCCACCGGCATCCGCATCTATTGTGTTTTTTAACCACTCAATGTCAAATTCAACATTGTATACCTGGCGCAGATAATCTTTTATTTTTTCTTTCTCATAATCAAGCCCTTGGGTTTCAAGTTTTTTGTTATACATCACGGATCTTATTTCGCTAAGATCGTTATCCGCACTCTCAAGGATTCCCCTATCCTGTTCAATCTTTACAAGCAGCTCAGTTTCCTCTTTGCTCAATTCATCTTTTTTCTGGCTGTAAATTTTTATATTCTCTTTGTCGCCGCTTATGCCAGCTTCTAATTTCTGAATATCTTCTTTAAAAGTATCTTTTCGTTGAACATTTTCTTCTCTTTCCTTATCCATTCCAAGAAGGCTTTTAAGAATGTTGTCTTTTTCTTCGGATAACAAAACCACTTTCGAATTAAGGCTTTCTTTTTCTCTTACTAGTGATTGGTTGTGAGTTTCGTTTTTAGCCACCTCAACATCCACCTCATTGGTCCGGCTGATATTAGCGGAAACTTTATCCTGCAAAGCCGTCATGTTGCTTTTTGAAGCATTCAAACCTTCATCGCAGGCGGCGACATCGCTCTCTATGGTTTTTTGTTTTATCTCAAAACTCTCCAGCTCTTGGATATT
>JBAYMZ010000074.1:0-6871 GCA_041663385.1 Candidatus Omnitrophota bacterium | reverse complement strand
TCGCGGTTGGGCCGGTTAACCAGATACATAACGCTAAGGCCGGCATCCCATTTGCCCGCGCCTTCGCTAAGCTGGCCTAATTCAACATATTCGCGGCTGTCGGAAAATTCAGCGGCAATCACAACAGCCTTGTATAAATTAATTCTTTGCCACGGTAATTTCTTAATCTCTTCTTCCACTTTCTTAATTTGTTCGGTAAGGCCTCGGATCTGGTCTTCATTTCTTTGGCGTTTCTCATAAGCAAGTTTTTGCGTAAGTTCATGTTTTCTGGCAAGAAGCCGTTTATATTCTTTATTCACAATATCCATTTTTACAAACGGTATCAAGCCAAAACCTTTTCCTTTCTTTCCCACTTTTACCTCAAAACCATCTCCCGGAGTTGTTACGTGTTCTATATACCTGTAAAGAGCGGGATATTTACCTTTAAACCAGTCAACGCCGTATTTACGAATTTTAAGTACCATTCTTTGGGCGGTTTTACGGTCATGGTAGAAAGCGCGCTCTAAAATTTGCGCCATTATTTCGTAGCGTTGGTTATCGCTAAAACCGGTTGTTCCCATTTCGAATTCAAGCTCAAAACCTTCAAAAGGAATTTTGCCGAATTCTGCCTGCAGGTATTCAGCCAACGTAGCCTTTTCGTGTTTCTTTGAACCATCGCCATACAACGGGCGGGTTAAGAGCATATTGATTAATCCTTGCGCATATAAGTAAGAAAATTCCTCTTTTGCTTTAAGCGCTTCAAGAGTTTTTCTAAGAGCATTTAGTTCGTAGCTTCTCTCTCTGGAGTGTTTGATTTCACTGATTCTCTGCTCTATGACTCTGGTTTTCTCCTTTAACCCCGCAAGGTAAAAACCTCTGTCAATGATTTCTCCGATTTCAGCTTTTGCATCGGGATTTCCTGAAAGTAATTCCTGGCGCAGGAAATGCTCATATTGGCCTTGCGAATATTTAAGCAAAGGTAAACCGGTGCCGTCTTCTTTCCTAAGTTCAGCCAGTGCTACGGAAACTGCTGCCAGCTTGTCTTCAAGTTTTTCCCTGCTGACAGCCGCGCTGCTGGCTCTATCCAGATCATTTAACTTTCTCTCGAGTTCCGTTCTTTGCTTGGTCAATTCTGCAATTAACACCTCAAGTTTAGCGCTAGATTCGATATAGTTACCAAATACGCTTTGCTGTGATTCCCCTGCCACTACGCCTGCCTGCCGTGCGGCATTCGCCATAACCCGTTGCGCAGATACGCTTGTATCTTCCGGAGTTTTTGCTTCTTCTATGGCGGCAACGCTTGTTTTTCCGCTTCCCTGGCGCGCCGGCATAGCTTCAAACCATGACGGTTCAAATTCAGACCACAGATTGGCGAGCGCCTGCCAGGTACCGGTTAAAGAAACAGTCCAATATTTATAATATCTAGGAATGAAGTCAGCAACTAAAGACTTCTGTGTTCTCTCCCTAATCTCCTCTACTCTTTTAACGAATTGCTCACCTTCAAATCCGGATTCATATAAATAACGGTATCTGGCTTTTTTGTCTTCGTTGCTTATACCGTTGGCTTTAGTAAAACCGGATGCCAATACTGCGCCTGCAAGTTGACGCATACCATCTTCATCTATATACGGCTTGATAAACTGAGCTACCATACGCATATACCGCAAGAAACCAAACCCTGCGGCAACACCATATTTACCAAAGCCATCATCAAGTTGTTTAACAAATAAATCCATCATGTCTTCGCCTAACCCATCGCGCACCATTTGCTGGGTATTGCTAACTGGTGCTTCTCCGTTTCTGGCAAGATAATCATTTACTATGCCGGCTATTTCACCGCTAAAATCAGTCAGCCATTCACGTACGCTCTTACCCTCATCTTCCGAAGGCCTGTGCAACAAATAAATAACCTCAGTATTTTTTCTGCCTAAGGATTTACGCATAATTCTGCGTAGCGGATGACGTTTCGATTTTACTAAAGCTTCCGGAGTTTCAAGTAAAACAACAATACCCTTATAAATTACTCTATCGCCTATACGTATAGTCAAATACGGTATAGTTTCAAAATCCATATCATCGCCAACAATATGGGACATGCGCCGGTAGATATTTTTATAGCCTCTGGATTGAAGTTTCTTTATTAAAGCGTTATACCCATATTTGCGGTATACTCTCCATAAATACCAGGCTTTAAAAGCTCCAAACCAGCCTACGCTTACCATATCAAGTACTTGCTTAACAAGGGCTTTCTTGATGTCGCTGTCAAGTTTCTCTGTGCTGCGTTGATAATCTCCGGTAACAAAATCAGGATTTTCGAAACTTAAATGAATCACCGTGTGTTTTGCCATAAGTTTAGCGAGTTCCGCTTCGAGTGTATTCTTTTGCTCTTTAAGCGTTGCCTTCTCTTCTTCTTTGCTCGATTCATCTTTTAACTGCTCTAATTGTTTATTGATTGACTCTATCTCTTTCGAAATCTTCGCTATTGCTGTTTGGTAATTTAAACCAATTTGTTCGAAAATCTTGTTAATAACCTTTTCCATACTGAATATTCTCTTTTGTCCAGAAATATTAACCGGTAAAGTCTCAGTAGTTAATAAAAGTCCCATCAACTTTTGTACATCTTTAATCGCTAAGTATTTCGTCCTATTGTAGCCGGCTTTTACAGCATCTTCGGAGATGAATTTCTGCGTGGTTAACCAACCCTTAACCTGATTTTCCAGCCATTCCTCTACAAGCTTAAGGCCGCGAGCCTTGGCTGATTTTGCTCGTTTTATCACTACTTTTTCTCTGAAAAGTTCCTTAATGTTTTCATCAAAAAGTTTGCCCGGTAATCTTCCTGTCACTTCTTCTGCCACCTTCATTATGGTATCTGCATCAAAATCTGCCTCGGTAATTGCGGCTGAACTTGCTGAGACGAACTTATCAATACTAGATAGGGACGAATATTCGCGGTTATCCACGCTGGAAGAAGCACCATCAGAATCAACAAAATCTTCCTCTTCATGATATTCAGAATCTTCGTCTTCGGAATATTCATAATCATCCGCTGAATCACGGCTGAATCTGCTTGGAAGATTATCCCATACCCTCGATAACGAGCTGTTGAGCCTTTCAGTTAGAAGATCAAAATCTCCGGTTTCTAATACTTTTCTATATAATCCAGCTCTTGTTCTTAAGATTCCTTCCCGTGATAACCAATGTTTGCTTCCTACAGCGCCAGTCAGAAAACTTTCAGCTTGCCCGATAATACCTTTGCCGATTTTGTTCCATTCTTTTGCCGAGAATTTTCCGGTATACAACTCTTTATAAATTTCCTGCCGTTCATCTTCGCTCGTACCCTTTTCATGCAGCAAGCCGCTTACCATAATATCGCCAGCAACGTGCCTAAGGTTATCAAGGCTATCGTCAAAGCTGGCGAATAATCCCACGAAATCAAATCTGGTGAATAACCTCACGAATCTAATGGATAACTTCCAAGATCTGCCTAATAATCCGGGATAAGAATAAGCCTGGCGTTCTAAATTCCTTAAATCAGCAAGTGCGGCAAACCAGTTAACGTCAATCTTCTTCTGCGTCGCCCATGAACGTGCCAGTTCACTTTCAACAAACCAACGCACTAAATCAACTCCCAGGCCCGGCCCAACTATCTTCTGGTATTTATTTTCTGATTTCTCTCCGGAAAGCTTTTCTCTGACAACTTCTCCCATGACTTCTACAAAATCAAGTACCCAGTCGCGGGTATATTCATCATAGCCTTTGCTTGGCTTATCAACCAAATACAAAACTTCTATTCCCGCATCATCTGCATTTTTACCGCGGCGTAAAGTTCTGCGTTCAACTCGTTTCTTGCTGTTCGGCATTTTAGCAATAACAATAATGCCTTTATAAATCAATTTCCGTCCTCCACCAGGTAAATCCTGGTGTATAGTTACGTAAAGAATTGTCTGTTTATACTGGCCATTAACCTTAACTCGCTCATCAATTATATACGCCAATTCTTTATATATATCATTTTTGCTTACTGCTTCGCTTCCCTCGGTTCTCCATACTTCCAACATCTTTCTTGCCTGCCAGAACCAAACAAACGCGTTATACCAATCTGCGGGATTCCACCAATGTGCAATCTTTGCTAAAGCTAAATCTTTTGTCATCCGCCTTAACAGGTCATCCTTAAGGCCTTCGGGAAGCCCTTCTGGCCAAGGGTATCTTTCTGCGGTTGTGTAATATGCGCCTATGGCGCCGTCAATTGCATCAGCGAAATTATCATAGATTTCCTTAAGCTTTGCGTCGGATTTCATTCTTTCCAGGAAGCGTGTCTCTTGAAGAACTTTTATCATCTCATCTTTGAGCCTGGCTCCTTGCGGATGCTTTTTATGTTTCTCATCTTCATCTTTAAGCACATAGCGGCTGCCATTTAAGTATTTGCTGTGTTCCTGTAATATCTTATAAATTTTGTCCTTTATGCCCGCATATTTATTTTTATTCTTAGAATCTACTGCCCACTTTGAACTATCCGACTCCGAAATCCACATAAATTTTTCTTGAACCTTGCCATCTTCATCAATGTACCCATTCCTTAGCAAGTCCACAAACAAAACATCTGCGTCAACACCGAGGGGTAAAAGGTCTTTTTTCTTAAGGGCCGGCCTGTCTAAACCTATACCAAGCATCTCAAGCAACTCCTTACTTCTTTCATACCAAGGCTGATCATTGTAAGACCCTGCGCTTCTCCACCATCCTTGCAAAATGCCGATTACAGTTTCAGCCAACACTGTAGCTTTCTGGCTATCGTCGGGTGTATCTAATCTGCGGCGAATACGCGGTTGATCTCCTGCAGTAAATCCTATATTGAAGGTTAAACCGAGAGGTGCTTTACCGTATTTTGGATTTCTATGGAAAAATTCATTAAATTTAGCCTCCAGAGGATGCGTGGCATTCATTTTATCGCGTTCTCTATGTAAATCCGCAAAATAGAGCTTACGTGTAAATAAATTTCCTAAAAGTGCTTGGGCGTGAGCAATAGAAAATTCCGGAGATCCTCTTTCGTTACCATATTCTAATAGTTCATCTAAAACACCTTTTGCATCTGTCCAGCTGACATCATCGCGTTTAATCCACTCGCTATGTTTTTTCTCCATAAACCTTCTGGCTTCGTTTATCTTGTGTTCTTTTATTGCTGCAGAAGAACTTTTATTTGAAGAATCATCTGCGGCGGAAGAATCTGTTTCTTTTTTGGGTTGTGCTTCTGCAGATTTCTTAAAAGCAAGGGCATCGCCAAATCGCGCTGCAAGCCTGCGCTCGAACGATTCTCCTATACCGTGTGGGTCGCCCTTTGCCGGGGTTTCTCCTCTAGGATTAATCCAAGCATTGAAATCCAACCTGTCTAAAGCCTTACGTAATACATTTCCGGGATTTGCAAGTTTCTCTCTTATTATGGATTTTGCATCACGTTTTTCTGTTGCAAGAGTTGTTTCGGCTTGTTCTTCTTTGGCTTCTTCCGAAGGCTCTTTTGCTTTTTCTTCGGATTTATCGGCATCGTCCTGTTTGCCAGTTACAGTAGCTTCTTCAACAACAGTTTCCGGCTTATCTGTTTCTGCCACATCATTATCCGCTTTTACTGGCTCTGCGCTCTCTGCTGGCTTATCAGCGGCTACTTCTTCGTGCTGCGCTATATCTTTTACATCCTGCTTTTTGACTTTTCTGGTAAAAAGTATGATTACCGTAATTATGATTGTTGCCAATAAACCGGCAAAAACCATTCCAGTTAGGATATAATGCGTGGCCATAAATCCGATAAAGCCGGTTTTGATTCCGGAATCTAAAATGCTTATGTATGCTGTGCGCGTCAAATATGTTGCAGCTATTGCTGTTATTCCAACTGCGTAGAGGTTGGTTCTGCGGCTAGCTGAGACGGCACTTGAGCTTATCCTGCCACGGACACCCTCTTGGCTTAAACCGCTATCAAGCCTGGACTGATAATGCTCAAGAAGAGCCTTAGGCCCTTTCTGTGTAGCTTGTGTTTTTCCTTGATAAGCAAAAATGTTGGAAGGCAAATCAGACTGGCTCTCAGCGCCTACTGAAACACCTGGCGTCCCAGGCAGGCTTTGGGCCATACGACGGTCATTGCTCTTAGCAAAACCATCGCCATGCAGTTCTACTTCTTTACTCCAGTCAATCTTCATGTCGAATATTTCTTCAATCACCCTTTCATTTTTAAGCTTGAGGAGCCCTTTTCCTTTATGTGTAGGAACTGGGGTAAGATCAGCTGCTCTTTGCAAAATTGTTATAATCCTTGGGTCAAATCCATACTGTTTAAATTTAGCGGCGTCAAAGGCCTTCTTTAAATATTCCATCATGGCGCCACGACGATTATCCCCGGCCTTAACCGACAGTCCGGTTCTTCTGAGTTTACGATTCATTTGGGTTACTTCCCTGGCGGTGATATCAAGCAATTCTCCCATAACGCAAATGGTAATAGCCGTGTCTCTATCTTCAATTTTCCCATGTTCATAGATGAAAGTTTTTCCTGTCCCGAAAGTGGTTTTTAAACGGCCGAAGTAAATTTCTGCTGCCGCTTGAACAATAGAAAGCCATTCACCATAAAATTCCTGCCAATGCTGGCGTTGTTGTTTGGTAATTAAATCTGTGGTGTCAAAAATAACTTGTGGTTTTCCGTTTTCGTCAAACCTGTGCGCTCGTAAGCTTGAGGTAGAAAGCACTACCACTCGTTGACGGGCTTCTGGGTCTAATCTTTTAATCCACCAATTTGTGGCATCTTCTAGCCTGTCGCCGGTATTTATGATCTGGATAGCGCCTTGTTTTAGCTGCTGGTTATAAAAATCAATAAGACCTTGTGCTCTTAATGTGAATTTATGATATGTTTTTCTGTCTC
>JBAYMZ010000073.1:0-6917 GCA_041663385.1 Candidatus Omnitrophota bacterium | reverse complement strand
TAGCAATTTTTAGATAAAAACCGCCGTAAAGAAATGCGGGTGTTTGAGCTATTTCCTTAATAGTGTAGTTATATAGGGCGAGTTCCGCATTTTAGGCGGTTTTTATCGTCCCTTGCCTTTTTGAGACAGGGGAAAAATTGCGTTTAGCGAAGAATTCTTTTTTGGCTTTAAGAATACCTGGGTTTATTACTAGGGTAAATACCTTTGCACCAAAATTGACCTGAAGCGAAGAAAATATCAGTTTTATTGAATGGGTGATTTGCATAATTTTGGGGATGTCACCTGTTGCAAAATAGTTGTTGATTTATTGGGGATTTTTATTATAATAAACTTTCGTTAAATTTTGGATTTTTGAAACTGCCAAAGCAGTAAATCTAGCCCATCCTGCGTTAAAGCAGGATGCATTTGGATGGGCTGGATAAAACCCCCGGTAGATTTTACTTTAATCCAGTAAAAACTTATTTCTAACGGGAAAAACGATGATTGCAGGTAAAATCATCTGTGATTATCTTGCGATTTTTATCTGTGGCCATCTGTGTATTGGAGGTAATATAACATGCCAAGAGTAACAAAATTAGAAAAACAAAGAAACATAGGTATTATGGCGCATATCGACGCCGGTAAGACCACGCTTACAGAACGAATTCTTTATTATACCGGCCGTTCACATAAAATCGGCGAGGTTCATAACGGCGAAGCAACTATGGATTGGATGAAGCAGGAACGCGAACGTGGAATAACCATTACTGCCGCGGCAACAACCTGTTTCTGGAAAGATTGCCGGATTAATATCATTGATACCCCTGGCCACGTTGATTTTACGGTTGAGGTGGAAAGAAGCCTTCGTGTTCTTGATGGCGCAATCGCGGTTTTTTGCGGAGTTGGCGGGGTTGAGCCTCAATCAGAAACAGTTTGGCGCCAGTCAGAAAAATATAATGTTCCGAAAATTGCTTTTGTAAATAAGATGGACCGTGTCGGCGCTGATTTTTACGATGTCCTTCGAGCGATTGAAAAAGATTTAGGCGCCAACGCCATACCATTGGTAATTCCTATCGGCGTGGAAGATAAATTTCGCGGTTTGGTTGATCTTATGGAGATGAAAGCTTATATTTTTGATGAAACTTCTAAAGACAACGAATATATAGTAGAACCTATTCCTGAAGATTTATTGGAAACCGCCAAAAAGTATCATCATGTTATGGTTGAAAAAGCTGTTGAATTAGATGATACGCTTATGGAAAAATATCTTGAATCCGAAGATAAAATTAATCAAAGTGAATTAATTGCTGCGATTCGCAAAGGAACAATCGCTAACAAAGTTGTTCCGGTTTTATGCGGCACTGCATTCAAAAATAAAGGTGTAAGGAAGCTTCTTGACGCGGTTACTTTATATTTGCCGTCGCCGGTTGATTTACTTCCGGTTAAAGGAACTGATCCGAGAGATCCGGAAAAAATTATCGAAAGAAAACCCAGCGATGATGAGCCGTTTTCCGCTTTGGCTTTTAAAGTGCAGTCAGATCCGCACATGGGAAAGCTTGTATATTTCAGGGTATATTCGGGAAAATTAAACGCGGGTTCATATGTTTATAACGCGACTAAAGATAGCAAAGAGCGAATCTCGAGAATCTTACAGATGCACGCCAATGAACGTGAAAATAGAGAAGATATTTATGCCGGTGAAATCGGTGCCGCAATCGGGCTTGATAATACAGTAACCGGAGATACTCTTTGCGACCTGGAAAAGCCTGTATTGCTTGAAGCAATAGAATTTCCGGCTCCAGTTGTATCGATAAGCGTTCAGCCTGGCACGCGAGCGGAACAGGATAAACTTTCTAAAGGCCTTATAAAACTTGCTGAAGAAGACCCGACATTTACCGTGCATGTTGATGAAGAAACAACTGAGACCATTCTTTCCGGAATGGGCGAACTTCATTTGGAAATTATTGTTGACAGGCTTAAACATGAATTTGGCGTTGAGGCAGTTGTGGGCCAGCCAAGAGTTGCTTATAAAGAAACAATATTAAGTACCGCGACAGAAGAATATAAGCATATAAAGCAGTCAGGCGGCCGCGGACAATACGGCCATGTTGAATTTGAGCTTTCGCCTGCTGAGCCCGGACAAGGTTTTGAATTTGAGAATGCTATTGTTGGCGGTTCTATACCTAAAGAATATGTTCCGGCTGTAGAGAAAGGCGTCATTGAAGCTTTAAAGAAAGGCGCGCTTGCCGGATTCCCTGTGGTTGATGTAAAGGTGAGCCTTGTAGATGGTTCTTATCATGATGTTGATTCTTCGGAAATTGCCTTTAAGATCGCGGCTATCGAATGTTTTAAGGAAGCTTTCCGGAAGGCAACGCCGATTTTGCTTGAGCCATACGTGTCGCTTGAAGTTGTTACCCCTGTAGATTATGTCGGAAGTATCGTCGGCAATTTGTGTTCACGCAGAGGTAAAGTGCACGGTATTACTGCAGGCAAGATTGGACAGCAGATTATTTCAGCGGAAGCACCGCTTGCTGAGCTTTTTGGCTACGCGACAACTTTGCGCTCGCTTTCAAGTGGACGCGCCGTATATTCAATGCATTTTGAAAAATATGTCGAAGTTCCTTCCGCGATTTCAGAAAAGATAATTGAAGAAGAGAAGGAAAGGCAATTACAGAAAAGAAAATAATTAATATAAATTTTCCGCTGAAATTACCGCTTTAAAATCCAATAATCATTCAGGCACGGATTCAAACCGTCCTTAAAAATAAAAAATGGGTGAATCTGAAAATATTTCAATTTAACCTGATTCTGATATAATAAAAACCACATGAAGATTATTGATATCCTAAAAACCCACGATAAAGGCGTGTCTTTTGAATTTTTTCCGCCCAAAACCGAAGCCGGGATGAGCTCCCTTATTTCTACCGTAAAAGCCCTAAAATTGCATAAGCCCCTGTATACGTCAATGACTTACGGTGCTATAGGCTCAAATCAGGGCCGGACAAAAGAAGCTACTTGCATGCTTATGGAAGAAAAGGAATTGACAGTTATGCCGCATTTAACCTGTGTCGGAGGAGATCCTGATACGATTAAGGCCTTGCTTAATGAATATAAACAAAATGGTATAGAAAATATAATGGCTTTACGGGGAGATCCGCCTCAAGGCATGTCAATTCTTGATTTGAAAAGCCAGGCGCTTTGCTATGCGAAGGACCTGGTTAATTTTATAAAGGAGCAGGATCATTTTTGTATCGGCGTTGCGGTTTATCCTGAAGGCCACATTGAAACAAAATCATTGGATGAAGATATTGAATACGCAAAACAAAAAATAGATATGGGTGCTAATTTTGCCGTAACCCAGATGTTTTTTGATAACAGCTATTTTTATAACTTTTTAGAGCGCGCGGGTAAAAAAGGAATCAGGATTCCAGTTCTCCCGGGAATTTTTCCTTTAACTGATATTGACAAACTTAAGAAATTTTGTTCTGTCGCAAGAACAACGGTTCCAAAAAAAATAGAGGAAGACTTGTCGCGCTTTCGTAATAATCCACAAGACATGGAAAAAGCCGGGATTGAGATTACAATTAATCAATGCCGCGATTTAATCAAGCATGGACACAAGAGGCTGCATTTTTTTACCTTCAATAAAGCGAACATAATCAAGGCTATCCTTAAAGGTATAGCTTAATAAGCGCATCATTTTTTCAAGCCATAGTGGTGCAGAAAAAATGATAGTGTGCTCCCGAGCGCAGCAAGAGAGGGGAGTTCTACAATAAAAAAATAATGATAATCGATACAATAGATAATTCTTATCTTTATGGCAAACTGCACAAAAATTTCGGCTTAGCGTTTAAATTTTTAAAACAAAAAGGCCTTAAAGATTATCCGGCTGGTTCTTACCCGATCAGGAAAAGCGAAATTTACGCTTCTGTGTCTGAAGGAAAGGGCAGGGGCAGGGGTAAGGTTATTCTTGAGGCGCACAAGAAATATATTGATATCCAGATGTGTGTTGCCGGGAGTGATGCGCTGGGATATAAACCGCTTTCGGAATGTAGAAAACGTAAAAAAGCCTATGATCCAAAAAAAGATTACAGTTTGTTCGGTGATAAAATTGATTTATGGTTTAAGCTGGAAGGCAAGAGCTTCGCGATTTTCTTTCCGGAGGATGCTCACGCGCCAATGGCCGGCACGGTTAAGCTTAAAAAAGTAGTAGTAAAAGTCAGGGTGGGGTAGTATGCAGAGTTTTGTATCGACATTGTTTACAATATTGCTGATTTATTTTCTAATCACGTTTTTCTTTAGGATTGTGTTTGTGATAGCGCGTTTTCTATTACAAAAAAGTCTTAATAAAAGATTTTCCGGCGCTTCCCGGCAAAAAGGGAATTATCGTGGTAAAGATATTAATTTCGAAGATGTCATCGATGCTGAGTTCGAAGAGATAAAGAAGTAACATCTATATGATACTTATGAATCAGTTCGTCTAAATTCTAAACAAACCACAAATCACAATGTCTCAAATCACAAACATTTTGAGTTTTCTTCTGTTTGTGATTTGTTTAGAGTTTAGCGTTTAGAGTTTGAATCTGCTTATACAGATATGCCAAAAGAGCGTTACATTGTTCACGTTGACATGGATGCTTTTTTTGCAAGCATAGAGCAAAGAGATAATCCTCGCCTCAAAGGTAAACCTGTTGTCATCGGCGCTCTTCCAAAACAGGGTAGGGGCCGCGGAGTAGTTTCTACTGCCTCATATGAAGCCCGCAAATTCGGAATTCATTCGAGCTTGCCCATTTCAATAGCTTACAACAGATGCCCTACTGCTTTTTTCTTGCCGGTAAATATGCATAAATATATTTCCGCTTCAAAACAAATTTATAATATATTTAATACATTTACGCCCCGTGTTGAACAGATAAGCATCGATGAAGCTTTTCTTGATATAACCGCAAGCTTTCATCTTTTTGAATCACCTCTAAATACCTGTAAACTTATAAAAGAAAAAATAAAAAAAGAAACACAATTAACTGCCTCGATTGGCCTTGCGCCCACAAAAATGGCGGCGAAAATAGCTTCTGATATTAATAAGCCGGATGGTATTTTTGAAGTAAAACCGGAAAACCTGCTGGATTTTTTATGGCCGCTTCCGGTAGAAAAAATTTCCGGTTTGGGTGAAAAATCAAAACTTGCCCTAAATAGAGCAGGTGTTCATACTATCGGTGATTTAGCAAAGCGCGATATAAAAGAATTAGTTTCTTTTTTTGGTAAAAACGGAGAATATTTCTGGCATTTAGCAAGAGGTATTGATGCGAGTGAAGTAGAACAAAGCGATGAGATAAAATCAGTGAGCAACGAAACTACCTTTGAAGAAGATACTTTGGATGAAAAGTTAATAAAGAAGGAACTCCTTGCTCTTACCGAGAGTGTTTCAAGGAGGCTGCGTTTAAACAAATTTAAAGCAAAAACTATTACGCTAAAGATAAGGCTTACCGGCTTTCGCACTTATACAAGAGCAATTACGCTTTCAAAGAGCACAAATTTTGTGGATGATATTTATAAAATAGCGAATAAGATATACTTTGATTTTATTTCTTCCAAAGATTTCGATTGTAAAACAAAGATTAGGTTAATTGGAATTAAGGCTTCAAATCTATTAGACAGCGATATTAAAGACAGTCTTTTTGATGATAATAAGGACAGAAAGAAAGAAAATATTCACAATGCCATGGATAAAATTAAAGAGAAATTTGGAGATAATATCATTCATCGCGGCTTGTCTGATTATAAAAAAAATACTAAGCGTGCTTGACATATGTGTATGTTGTTGATTACAATAGGTATTAATAATATGAAATTCCAAGTACCAAGCACCAAATTCCAAATAAATTCTAATTTTTCAAATTCCAATGTCCCAAACGCATAAGGTTTGGAATTTTGGTCATTGGATATTGGAATTTGTCTGTGATTTGGAAATTGGGATTTGGAATTTTAATAGTGGTGTAAAAAGGAGGGAATGATATGCCTTACGATGCAAGTCTTGATGAAAGCTTATTTTCGAAATCGCATGAAACTGAGAATCAGCGTTTAGACATTAGCGTTTATTCATACAATAAAGGCCAGAAAAAACTGCAAATTACCAGAGAAAATAAAGATAATCATGGCGAATTTAAATTCACCAAATTAGGCAGAATGACGAAAGAAGAAGTTATAGCAATTTTACCTTTAATCCAGGAAGCGTTAAAAGTAATGGAATAATTGCAACCACAGATTGTATAGATGGCTTTGCTAACAGATTACACAGATAAAGAAAGTAAATAATAACTATACTATCTGTGGGGCATAAGGCCCAGCTGGGGCATCTACGGATGTAATAAAAGGAGAAATGAATGACAAGATGCAAAATGTGTAAGGTACCCCTGAACGGTTTTCTTAGCGCTATAGGCAAAGCATTTTTTAACATAAGGCGTTCGGATAGCGATCCTGAAATTTGCAACAAATGCGCGACAAAGGTAAAAGAAAGCGGTATAAAAAATAAAAATATGGTTTTAGAAGAAAAAATATATCAATGCCAGATTTGTCGAAGAGCTATTCACACAGAACATGCCATCGAGCACATTAAAGCAGAGGAATACATTATTAATCTTATCAAAAAAGACCATCCTAAATGGCAGCACAAAGGCCCCACCTGCGAAGATTGCCTTCAGTATTACCGCAAGTTAGTCAAAGACGCAGAGATTTAATTGGTTAAATTCCAAGCACCAAATACCAAATAAATTCTAATTTTTCAAATTCCAATGTCCCAAACGCATAAGGTTTGGGACATTGGTCATTGAATATTGGAATTTGTTTGTGATTTGGAATTTTTATATTGTACAGGTATGTGGATTAGTGAAGTAGTTTGAATAGGGAGAGGGTAGAAAAGGGAACGGCCTTCTTTTCTA
>JBAYMZ010000072.1:0-7031 GCA_041663385.1 Candidatus Omnitrophota bacterium | reverse complement strand
GCAGGCGTTTAACGCTTCAAAACTCATGCCGCCGGTTAAAGCGCCGTCGCCGATTATAGCGATTGTTTTTGAATTATTATTTTTTATTTTTTTAGCTTCAGCTATTCCTTGCGCCCATGATACAGAAGCTGAAGCGTGCCCAGAAATATAGGTATCGTATGCTGATTCTTCTGAATTAGGGAAGCCACTTATCCCCTTGTGCTCTCTTAGCCGCACAAAAGAATCGCGCCGGCCGGTTAATATTTTATGCGCGTAGACCTGATGGCCCACGTCAAAAATTATTGTATCTTGAGGGGTATTAAGCAGGTAATGCAACGCTATGCTCAGCTCTACCGCGCCAAGGCTTGATGCAAGATGCCCGCCTTTTTTAGAGACGACTTCAATAATCAAGCCGCGCACTTCAGCGGCAAGCGCTTCAAGCTCAAGGATGCTTAAACTTTTTAAATCTTTTGGTGAATTTATTTTCTCTAATATCATTTTTGTTCTTTTTTTATAAAAAAATATCCACGAATTCGGTAACGAATTTACACGCAGAAGAAATTATTTTTGTTTATCAATTCGTTTTTATTCGTGAAGATTCGTGTTTTTCACAATTTCTTCTATCGCGCGGGTAATTACCTGCATGTCAGCATCTTTTATTTCATAGAATTCTAAACCGGTATCATGGTAAATAATACCCTGTTTATAAGGGCTATGTTTATCCACAACCCAGACAACCCTTCCTTTACATGACACCGTACAATCTTTTATTTGGATTTGTAAACCTACGGTTGAAGCCATTTCAAGCTTCTCATCGATGATTACGCAGACTCCGCCGGCAGATATGTTTTCAGTGTGAGTCGTGATGATGTGTTCATGGTATGTGTAAATTTTTATTACGCAGGGAAACTTAGCGCGGATAAACCTTCTTTTCTCAATTCCACGATAGTCTATCATTTTTCACCTCGCTTGGCTCGGTTTAGTTACCTAGAACAGATGATAGAAAATCGAAGATGGAAATTCGAAAGACAAAAGACAAGCACAACTTCTATCTTCTATCCTCTATTTTCTATCTTCTACTCTCTACGTCTTGCCTGTATTCTACCCTTTTTATCGAGATAGCTTTCCCTGTTACCTCATCAGCCTCAATTATAACGCCTTGGATACGCACATCACCCTCGGCAAGATTAAAACGTACCGGCATATTTGTAACAAACCGCTCGATTATTTGATGCTTATCTCTTCCTAAAATCGAATCCCAGCTTCCGGTCATGCCTACATCTGAGATGTATGCTGTAAAATTATCAAGCATTCTTTCGTCAGCTGTTGGAATATGCGTATGCGTGCCAAGCACTGCGGTTACTTTCCCGGCAAGGAAAAAACCCATAGCGAGTTTTTCACTGGTTGCTTCAGCGTGCATGTCTACAATAATTACCTTAACCTTGCTACGCAGGTCTTCAATAATATTTCTTATCGCTTTAAAAGGGCAATCAACCGGCTGCATGAACACTCTTCCTAAAAGATTGACCACACCTATTTTCTTTCCGGCGAACTCTTTTATCAAATAACCTCTTCCCGCGGCAAGCTCTCCATAATTAAGCGGCCGGATAACGTCAAACTCGTCAAGAACCTCTTTTGATTCCTGTTTTTTATAAATATGGTCCCCGGTTGTAATTATGTCAATATGAGCGTTAAAAAGATCATTCGCTGTGCTTTGGGTTATGCTTGAACCACCGGCTGCGTTTTCTCCGTTAGCAATTACGAAATCAAAACTCTGGCTCTTTTTCAAATCCGGCAAAAATTCTTTAAGGTAATTTCTTGCCGGGCTGCCGACGACATCTCCGATAAATAGTATTTTCATAGCGGCCTTATTTTAACTCTTTTTATCGACTTAACAATCTTAAAATCTAACATCAAAAATAGGGGTTTGAAGATAGAAGGGCGAAAATTGAAAGGCGATGTTTTTCTTTTTCCTTCCATTTTCTATCTTCTATTCTCTATCTTCGTAACCTCAGCTTCTATTACTTAGCGTAATCAACCGCCCTGGTCTCTCTTATCGCGGTTATTTTAATATTTCCCGGATAATCCATCTCTGCTTCGATTTTCTTCTTTATCTCATGAGCAAGCAAAGCGACTTCTTCATCTTTGACTTTTGAAGGTTGAATAACAACCCTTATTTCTCGCCCCGCCTGAATAGCATAGCTCTTCTCAACTCCCTGGAAGGAATTAGCTATCCCCTCGAGTTCTTTTAATCTCTTAATATAACTTTCAAGAGTTTCCCTTCTGGCACCAGGGCGTGAAGCTGAAATGGCATCCGCGACAAGCGCGAGAAGCGAATAAAGCGAAGAAAATTCTTTTTCTTCGTGATGCGCTTCCGCGGCATTGATAACAACTTCATTTTCTCCGTATTTTCTTAGAAGTTCCGCTCCTATCTGCGCGTGCGTACCTTCAACCTGATGATCGATAGCTTTTCCGATATCATGGAGAAGGCCTGCTCTTTTTGCAAGTTTTGGATCAAGCTCAAGCTCAGAAGCAAGTATACCCATAATAAAGGCTACTTCCTTTGAATGTTGCAGCGCGTTCTGCCCGAAACTCGTCCTGTATTTCAATTTACCGAGAAGCTTTATTATTTCCGGGTGCAGGTTATGCACGCCAATTTCAAACGAACATGCTTTTCCTTCTTCTACCAATTGCTTTTCAAACTCCTCTTTTGTTTTTTCAACGATCTCTTCAATCCTCGCCGGATGGATTCTTCCATCCTGAACCAGCTTTTCAAGCGCTATGCGTGCCACTTGCCTTCTTATCGGATCAAAGCTCGATAAGTTTACCGCTTCAGGAGTATCGTCAATAACCAAATCAACGCCAGTTGCCATTTCAAAGGCGCGGATATTTCTTCCTTCACGGCCAATAATTCTACCCTTTATTTCATCATTGGGAAGCTGAACCACGCTAACCGTGGTTTCAGCGGCCTGCTCTACGGCGCAACGCTGTATCGCAAGGGAAACTATTTCTTTCGCGGTTTTGTCTGATTCTTCTTTTATCTCTTCTTCCATAACCCTGATCATCTTTGCTTTCTCGCCACGAAGCTCTTCCTCATATCGCCTTAAAAGAAGCTCTCTTGCTTCTTCCTGAGTAAGGGAAGAAATTTTCTTGAGTTTTTCTTTTTCCTCTTCGATTAAAAGCCTGAGATTTTCATTTTTATTTTCAAGGTCTGTAGAAAGCTTTTTAAGGTTGTTCTCGCGGCCGGTTAGCTCTTGTTCTTTATTCTCAATAAAATCTAATCTTTTTTCCAGGTTCTCTTCACGCTGTATAAGCCTCTTTTCTAATTGAAATAACTCTTCTTTTTTAGACGCGTGCTGCTTATCAAAATCGATGCGCAATTTATACAGCATCTCTTTTCCGTCTAAATCAGCTTTACGAAAAATATCCTCAGTCTTCATCTTGGCTTCTTTGAGGATTTTATCCGCATCGTCTTTGGCTTTTTTGAGTTTATTCTTCTCAAAAATTTCGCCAAGCAGCCATCCGGCAACCAGGCCCAAAAGAACGCCTAGTATTATGTAAATTATCATCATGAGTGCCTCCTTTAATGAGCACAGTATTTTTTCAAGCCACTAGTGGCGCAGAAAAAATACTAGTGCGAATTAACCCCGCCGAACGTTGCAAAATTATCAAAGAGAATTTTGCAACCTCTTTTTGTGAGGCGGGGTAATGAATCCGTAAAAAAAATAAATGCCTGAATTTAACTAACGAACTAAATTTGGAACGTTTCGCTGACGATTATGTCAACTCTTTCGTCCATGGAAGGATGGTTAGGAAGGTCATCTAGGATTTGGAACTCAAAAGCAATTCCCACTTTCTTGCAAAGAGGATTTAAGTTTCTCAAAAAGCGGTCATAAAAACCTTTACCCCGCCCAAGCCTGTTTTTATGTCGATCAAAGGCAAGAGCAGGCACAACCACCATTTCTATCTCGTTAACGTCAACTTTTTTTGACTTTTTTGTGTCGGGTTCGCGGATACCGTATGCACCCGGTACAAAATCCTCTTCCAAATTCTTTATCTCGAAAGCTTCTAAATTCTTTTTTATCAAATCCACAACCGGGAAACAAAATCTTTTTTGCCCCAGATCTCTCCTAACCATCTCTAAAATATCCACTTCCCCTTTTAAAGGACAATACACCATAACAACTTTTGCTTTTTTGTATATTGATAAGTTTGATAAGCGTTTTTCAACATCTAGACTCCTCCTTTTTAACTCTTTGCTGGTCAAAGCCAAGGGTTTTGCTAATAATTTCGTCCTTATTTCTTTCTTATTCTCAATCACGGCACTTAACATCTTGGATAGTATACCATTTTTAGCACGATAAGTAAAGGCAGCTAAAAATGGGCTAAAAACGCGAAAATCGTCATGCGGTTGCGGTTACGCAGCTCGTATCGGTTGCGTTTTACGTTAATCGTCTTTAGAACACAGCCGATTAACGCTAGACATAACGAGTCGCGCAACCGCAACCGATTAACGTAACCTTAATATCAAAAATATGCTTAAATTGACTATAAACCTTGAGAAATCAGGTCTAAAGCTATCTTTAAATCCTTCTCCGTATCCACTAAAAAACTTTCTTTTGGGATAAAAGCGGTGATGTTTAAGCCTTTTGCCTCTTCCATCGCCTTCATTGTCGGCTGTGCCGTAAACATTATAGCTGCAGTTTGCCTGTCTACCTGTCTTATCTTCTTTAAAAGCTCTATACCATTAACCTTAGGCATCATATAATCCAATATTACAACCTGGGGCCTCTCTATTTTTAACGTCCGCAGCGCCTCTTCACTGTCTGCGGTTGTCAATACGACATAACCCCAGGATTCCACTCGTCTTTTTATGAGTAAAAGAAAATCCGCATCATCATCAACAATTAGTATTTTTTTACTTGCCATAATTTACCTCACGCTATAAGTTTATATATTTTTTCTATAACTTCTTTATAATCAAATGGCTTTAACACATAAGCATCAGCCATACATTCAATTCTTTTTTCTTCAACATTGTCAGCGCTGGCGGTTAATAAGATAACCGGAATATTTTTCGTTTCCGCGTCAGCTTTGAGCTCTTTTCCAAACTGCACTCCTCCAACAACCGGCATAAACAAATCAAGTATGATTAAATCCGGCTTGTTCTTTTTGACAAGCTCCAGGGCTTCTTTTCCATTAGCTGCCATGACAACTTCAAAACCTTTTTTGCGCAAAATAAATTGCAGTTCGGTAAGGATATCTTTTTCGTCATCAACTACTAAAATTGTTTTTGGCATTATTCTCCTTCTATCGGTAATGTAAAATGAAAAGTAGAGCCTTTCTCCCCGGTTTCAACCCATATCTTACCGTTATGCCGGATGATAATTTCTTTACATATCGCGAGCCCGAGGCCGGTCCCTTCTCTTTTACCGCTGTCCTCTCTTTCTCCCTGTTCAAAAGGATTAAAAATCCTCGACAAAGTTTCCTGTTTTATCCCCACGCAAGTATCAATTACCTTGGCGCGAAGAGTGTCTTTTTCTCTTGAAGTAACCACAGTAATTGTTCCATTTTCGGTAAAATCAATCGCGTTATTTACCAGGTTAGAAAATACCTGAATCATGCGGTCCCGGTCAAATTTAAATTCAGAAATATTTTCATCAAGCTCAAGTTTCAAAGTTAATTTTTTACGTTCCACTAAAGGCAGCATTATCTTGTAAACTTCTCTGGCCACTTCATTAATATTATTTTTTACTATCTTAAAATGTATTTTACCGGAATCTATCTTCTGAAAATCCAGGATATCGTTGATTAAACGGGATAGCCTTTCTATGTTTTTCTTAACAATCTCCAAGAAATCTTTTTGTTCTTTGTTGATGCCACCGGCAAGTCCGTCTAAAATAAGATTTACGCCGGTACGAATTGATGCCAGCGGAGTTCTCAGCTCATGAGATACGACAGAAGTAAAACGTGAACGGACTTCCATCATTTCTTGTAATTTTTCCTGCGCGGCTTTCAAGTCGGTTATGTCCCTGATAATACCGACAATAAAATTCTTGCCTTCATTGTCGGTATATAAAGCTTTTTTTGTGATTATCGTATGCGTAATGCCCCTTGCGTCAGTAAATTTTTCTTCGTTAATATTTTCTTTACCGGTTTTAAAAACTAATTCATCTTTTTCCCAAAAAACATCTGTCTGGTCTTTAGGAAAATAATCGCCGTCGGTTTTGCCGATAATTTTCTCTGCCGGATAACCCATAAATTGGCAAAAAACGTCATTGACCAGCGTCCAGCGATGTTCCCTGTCTTTCACAAAAATAGGGTCAGCTACTGAATTGATTATCTTATTAAGGTAATCACGTGAATCCTTAAGCTGTATTTCAATTTTTTTGTTTTCTGTGATATCACGTATAATGCCGACGATAAATTGATTACCTTTCTTGTCGGAGTATAAGTTTTTTTTAGTAATAATCGTGTGGCTAAACCCATTCGAATCTGTCCACAACTCTTCATTGATATTTTCCTGGCCGCTTTCGAAAACAAGCTCATCCTTTTCCCAAAACATTTGAGCCTGATCTTTTGAAAAATAATCCTTGTCGGTTTTGCCAAGCATTTTTTCGCTGGGTATACCGAACATTTGCGCATGGGCATCATTAAGCATGAGCCAGCGATGCTCCCTGTCTTTTACGAAAATGGGGTCGGGTATTGAATTTATGATTTTGATAAGATAATCGCGGGAAACCTGGAAGGCGGTTTCTTCTTTTTTATTACGCTTCGATTTACGCCAGAGAATTACACAAAAACAAATCGATATTAGAAGAAGAATGGCTAAGATATAGGCTAACATATAAGTATCGTATTACGGTTGCGGTTGCGCAACTCGTTTCGTTTATCGTTAATCGGTTGCGTCTTAAAGTTTATTTTCCTTACGTTTGACGCTTAACGCAACCGAGACAAGCTGCGTAACCGCAACCGATTAACGCAACCTTAATATACGCTAATCTACATTATTAAAATCCGTACCAGTAATTAACTAAGGGCTTTGCCTCTTT
>JBAYMZ010000071.1:0-7031 GCA_041663385.1 Candidatus Omnitrophota bacterium | reverse complement strand
TGGTGTAATATGCTTATGGGACATCTTTTTTGGCTTTATGTTAGTTATTTAGACGTAGCTACTATACCAGAAAGATGTCCTTTTGTGTTTTCTATGATGTTGCATTTCGGAGCAGAATGTACCATCCATTTTGCAAGGAATTGGAAGGCCGAAGTGCAGTTTTTGTTAATAATTGACAAAAAATTAAAAAAAGTATATCCTTAGATAAACTAATAATTTAAAAATCTAAACAAATTCATGGTCAATAATTCAAATGAAAAATTATTAATTCTTTACGATTTATTCAAATCCATAAAGAAATCAATGAAAATATACGATATCGACATGAACATAACAGAAATCGGAGCTATTCATTATGTCCAGAAGTGCAAACAGGTTTCGATGACGGATCTTTCTATTTTTTTAGAAATTGCTCCTCCATCAGCCACCTTCCTTGTCAATAAATTAATTGAGAGGAAGATTTTTAAAAGAACAGAAAAGGACGGCGATAGGAGAGGCGTTATTATTTCTCTCTCTAGTAGCGGAGTTAAGATATTCAAAAAAGCTTACGAAGAAAAACGAAAAATAGAAAAAAAATTGATTTCCTCTTTGAGTAAGGAAGAGCTTAACTGTCTGAAGACAATTTTAAATAAAATATTCGAAAACAAGCAAGACAATAAAAAATAGTTAGGTTTTATCGTATTTTATCTTAATATTTATCCTTGTATAAAAATTGCATTATTTGATAAGTGATTATCGCGATTGATTCAATCATTTAATAGATTCAAAAATTTATGAAAAAAATTAATATATCATTTTCGTTAATAAAAAAGCATTCTTCGGTAGTTGTAATTGCCACCGCAATAGTCGTAATTTTAGCTATTATAGCTGGTCGGGCAGTGGGCGATAAGCCAGTTGAGCAAACTAGCGTCGGCTTTCAACCGTCAGTTCAATTACTTGAAGCAAAAGATTATAAGCAAAATTTTCATAAGATTTCCGCTAACGGTACCGTGGAATCCCTGCAGCAGATTGATATAAAAAGCGAAACCTCGGGAAAGATTACCAGAATGAACATTAAGGTCGGAGACAATGTTGAGGCCAACGAAGTTTTGATGGTTGTTGATCAAAGCAATGCATCAGCCACTTTGACTTCGGCACAAGGAGTGCTTGCACAAGCTCAGGCAAGCTATGAAAAGCTTTTATCAGGTGCGACGGAGGAGAGTGTTCAAGTAGCCAAAGATTCTATTGCTTCAGCACAACAAAGCTTGGATAGTCAGTATAATGGCGGGATAAATACTTTGAACGATTCTTATATCAAAATGTATAATGCATATTCGGTCGTAGGCTCAATCCAGAAGGAATATTTTTCAGGCAATGATCAAGAAGGCCTCACCGTGAGGCTAGAGAAAGACTACGGGATATATGAATCAATGAACGATAGCAAAGCCTTGATTGATTCGGCCAAGGCGAGCGGAAAACAAAGCGATATAAATATTGCTATTTCCCAAACTGTATCTTCTTTAAATGAGACATTAAATGCATTGACTGTCATAAGGGGAATATGCGATTCCACTAGCTATCAATTTAAAGTTTCTTCCGTTGAAAAAACATCCTTAGATAATCAGAAGGCGCTTATTAGTAGTATTTTAACTAATGTCACTGCATTACAGCAAAACATCGCTTCTTCAAAACTATCATTGCAAAAAGTAGAGAATCAGTTGAATGCCATAACAGCTCCGCCAACGCAGCCGGATATTGATTTGGCCGAAGCGCAAATTTTAGCAGCACGGGGGCAATTGCAGGCTGCTGAAACGGCATATAGGAATACTTCAATTAAGGCCCCATTTAATGGCGTTATTTCTTCTTTGTTTGTAAAATCGGGAGAGCTTATTTCTGCCGGCCAGAAAGTAACGTCCGTAGTAAATAATGGAAAAGGCTTACAGATAAAGGTTTTTGTCAGCAGCGAAGATTTGCTTTTTATTGCCATCGGCACTGCTGTGGAAATTGGAAACAAAAAGGCATCAGGCGTGGTTACTAATTTTTCTTCAAGCGTTGACGCTGATACCAGGAATGCAGAAGTAGATATAATAGTTACTGATTCGGAAAATTCCGGACTAATTATAGGTCAGAACGTTTCGGTAAATATTTTGGGAAACGACGATAGTGTAGCTAACGCCTATATCCTTCCTTTGCAGTCGGTAAAATTGACTTCCGATGGAAAGAGCATCGTCTATATATTGGACGCTAATCAAAGGGCGCAGGAGATAAATGTAACTATCGGAGAGGTGAATGGTGAAAATATAGAAGTAATAGATGGGCTTTTTGACGATGCGGAGATAATTTCTAATGCTTACGACATCACAACTAATCAGAAAGTGCAAATCAGCAAAGATGGAAATAATTGATTTATATGGAAAAAGATATTAAACAAAAAAATAATAATCAGCAGTATTTAGATCAATTAAACTTTGACCCAGAGCTTAAAAAGGGTTGGATGAATTTTTTTGTAAGCAATTTTAGGATAATTTTTTTAATTATTTTGTTTTTATTTGGCGCTGGAGCATATGCGTTCATGGAATTGCCCCGAGAATCATATCCTGAATTAGAGATTCCTATCGCCGTAGTTACAACTGTTATGCCAGGAGCTTCTCCTGAGGATGTAGAAGAATTGGTAACCAAGAAGATAGAAAGTAAAATATCTTCTCTTAAGGATTTGGATGAAGTCACTTCATCATCGAGTAATTCAATTTCCAGAATAACTGTAACATTTGATGCAGATGCTGACTTATCCGAATCTATGCGAAATCTGAGAGACGAGGTTGGTAGCGTGTCAAATTTACCCGAAGCCGCCAATGAGTCTATTGTTACAGAAATTTCGCTTGACGATCAGCCGATTTTGCAAGTAGCGATAACCGGACCATACGACGGTTTTGCCATGTATAAATATGCAGAAACGCTCAAAGATGAATTAGAAAAAATTCCAGACGTTAGGGAAGTTAATATTTCCGGAGGAGACGAAAAAGAATACAAAGTTTCTTATTACCCCGACAGATTATTGGCTCAAGGAATTACCGCAAGCCGGGCCAACGCTGCTATAATTGCCACCAATAATACTATTCCGTCCGGCACGTTTGATTCGGAAAAATTCCAATATTCTATAAGGACTGATTCTAGGGTTTATTCCGTTGAAGATATTGCAGCTATTCCCGTCAGTAATAGCGCTGACGGCAGCATGATTACTATAGGCGACTTGGCAGATGTTTCCGTTTCAACTATTAAAAAAACCACTCTGGCTAGAATATCTAGCGACGGATCAGAGGCTCAAGAAGCTATCACATTGTCGGTTCTCAAGCGTACCGGATCGTCAATATTGGATGTTGTAGATCAAGCCAAGGAAGCGATAGAAGCAACGGTTAAAACTTTTAATCCTGGGGTAGAATATACTATCACCAAGGATAGTGCCAAATCGGTAAATAAAAATTTCGACCAACTTGAGAAAGATTTTCTTTTGACGTTTTTATTGGTGGTTGGAGTTTTACTCCTTATCGTCGGCCCCAAGGAAGCCATGATAGCGGGGATATCTATTCCGCTAGTATTTTTAGGAACATTTTTTGTTTTTCTGAATTTGGGAATATCATTGAATACTATTTCTTTCTATTCTTTAATTTTGGCACTGGGACTCTTGATTGATGACGCAATTGTGATCGTTTCTGCCACCAAACAATATCTAGGTACTGGAAAATTCACTCCCGAGGAGGCGGTCTTATTGGTTTTAAAAGATTTTAAGGTAGTGTTGACCACAACGACATTGGTCACTATCTGGGCCTTTTTGCCGCTTGCTTTTTCCCCGGGCGTTATGGGGGAATTTATCAGGCCTCTTCCTGTAACGCTTTCTGTAACTTTAGCCTTTTCATTCTTAATAGCACTAACCATTAACGCTCCTCTATCTGCAATATTCGAACGTATCCATATAAATAAAAAGATATTTTATTTATTGGAAGGATTAATGATTTCGATAGTGGCCTTATTGGTTTTTTGGGGCGGATGGATTAATTGTGTTATCGCTGCGATTATTTTTATCGTTATTGTGTTATCGTCTAGATGGTATGAACGGGGCGGAAAGGGTACACTGGAAGACAATGAAAAGTTGAGCAAACAAGAAAGCGAAAATGACCAATTAATTAAGGAAAGACTTGGACGCAGAAGCAATGAAAATGTTAGCGACCTAAAGGGCCGAATTACGCGCGGAGTTTTACGTTTAGATGCACTACTTCCGATTTATGAACGCTATTTGCGTAAATTGCTTTCGACTAAAAAGAATCGCACAATTACCTTAGTTGTCGTTATTGCCGCGCTTCTTTTTTCAATATCATTGCCTTTATCCGGCGTTGTGCAAAACGAATTCTTTCCAGTCGTAGACAGTAATTATATTTATATTGATGTTGTGTCACCAGCCGGTACAACCCTTTCAGAGACAGATAAGTATGTTCAGCAGATAGAGCAAAAACTGCTTAAATATGAAGAGATAGCCGAGTTTACAAGCATTGCAGGAGGCGTAAGCTATCAATCTCAAAATACTGCAGCAAGCAATACTGCCGTTATAAGCATAACCCTCAAAGACAAAGAGCAAAGAGAGTTAAAATCTTATCAGCTTACAGATAAAATACGAGAAGATTTAAATAGCATCAAAGGAGTTAAGATGGAGATATCTTCGACATCAGAATTAGGGTTATCATCGGGTGCCGCATTTCAGGTGCAAATTAGCGGTAATGATTTATCGGTCCTGAATAAGATTGCCAATGATCTACAGAAAGAGCTTGTGCAAATAACCGGCGTGATTGATCCGAACATATCCCTGAAAGATTCTGTCCCGCAATATACTTTTAAACTTGACCCGGTTAAATTGGCACAGAATAATTTAACTTCCACTGAAGTCGGATCGGTTTTACGGATGGCTTTAACTGGCACTGAAATTAGCAATATCGTTGAAGAAAACAAAGAGATAAAAATTATAGCCACTTTTACATCGGAAAGCCTCCCCGACTTGAATTCAATACAGAATCTTCAGGTGGTTAATTCTTTAGGGAAACCTGTATTTTTAAAAGATTTGGCAATAATAGAGCTGATTCCCAGTGTAAATAAAATTGAACATCTTGATCAGAAACGTATAGTTTATTTAACAGCCAATGTTAATACGCAGACTAATTCCAACGTAGTACTTACTGATTTCAATAAACGTATTGCCAATTACGAATTACCACAAGGATACACTGTTGCCTATGGCGGTGAGAATAAACAATATCAGGAAGCGGCACTATCAATTGTTTATGCAATGGTTGTTGCTGTTTTGTTGATCGCTATTACTTTAGTTGTTCAATTTAATTCTTTCAGAAAAACATTTATCGTGCTAGCGACCATTCCTTTGGCTTTGATTGGAGTATTTATTGGTATGGCAACGTTCGGTGTAACCTTAAGTTTTCCGGGATTGATTGGAATATTAGCTCTGTTCGGAATCGTGGTAAAAAATGCTATTATCTTGGTGGATAAGATAAGTTTAAATCTGCGTAACGGCATAAGCTTTGTTGATTCTATTGTTGATGCCGGAAAATCACGTTTGGAAGCCATTTTTATTACTTCCACTTGTACTATTTTTGGACTTTTGCCAATCACCTTATCTAACGATACGTGGGTCTCTCTTGGCAGTGCGATTATCTTTGGCCTCCTGCTTTCTTCCTTACTAACCCTCTTTATCGTTCCCATCTTGTTTTTTATGATAGTTCCAGAAAACACTAAGCAAAGTCGTTAGCTAGTGTTGGCCGTTGATTTTAATATATCGCACTTTTATTCATGAGAGAATACGCAATATAGATATAATTTAAGCTAAAAATTTTCTAAATTTGTTTTGCCCATCAAGCAAAATTAGAAAGACTTTATTGCAGGGCTTTTATGCTCTTAATGGGATACTGGTGCTTACGATATTTATCCATATGATTAAATTTAAAAACATATTTTCTGGAGTAAGTCGTAATGTTATAGTCCTTGGCTTAGTTAGCCTATTTACTGATCTAAGTAGTCAGCTTGTTTTTCCATTGCTTCCTTTATACATCACTACCGTTTTAGGCGGTAGTGCCGTAGCGGTTGGATTGGTTGAAGGAGCAGCCGAAGCAACAGCCTCTCTATTGAAAGTTGTTTCTGGGTATTGGTCAGATAAAATTAACAAGAGAAAGCCTTTTGTGTTTTTTGGCTACGCTTTGTCAGCCCTAATGAAGCCGGTTTTGGCTTTCGCTACTAGTTGGACAGCAGTTTTGGCGGTTCGCGTTGGCGATAGGGTTGGTAAGGGGCTGAGAGACGCTCCCAGAGATGTAATCGTCGCAGAGTCAAACGATAAAGCAACATTAGGGAAAGCATATGGATTGAATCGTGCTATGGATGGATTGGGTTCGGTGGGGGGAGCAGTATTAGCATTTTTATTATTACCTATTTTTGGTTTTATAAACTTGTTTAAGTTGGCAATCATTCCTGGGATAATCGCAGTCATAATAATTTTCTTTGTTAAAGAATCAGCAGGGGCTAAAAATGTTAAAAAAAATATAACTCTGAAATTTGGATTTTCTCAACTAACTAAAGAATTAAAGATATTTATACTAATTGCGACGATGTTTACCTTGGGCAATTTTAATTATGCCTTTTTGATGTTAAGAGCGCAAGAACATGGATTAAGCAATCAAGCGGTTATTATGTTGTACGCCCTTTTTTATTTGGTTTATACGCTTTTATCGACAAGAGCTGGAGTTTTGTCGGATAAATTAGGAAGAAAGCCAGTAATTATGGCAGGATATATTGTATTTACACTTCTCTCTTTTGGATTATATCTGTTTAATAATTTAACTTATACTATTGTATCATTTATTCTTTTTGGAGTATTTTTTGCTTTGATTGATGGTTCTCAGAGAGCTCTTGTTGCTGATTTAGCGCCCGTAGAAATAAAGGGAACAGCCTTAGGGTCTTTTCATACTTTTATTGGCTTAGCGGCCCTACCTGCTGGTTATATC
>JBAYMZ010000070.1:0-7032 GCA_041663385.1 Candidatus Omnitrophota bacterium | reverse complement strand
TTCCTGGAATTATCCGCAATACCGCCAACACAAGAATTAATTTGAGCTAAGGCTATTTTTAGCATATTATGCCTTCTTATTTACAGGAACCAACTTTAAACCGCTACCTGTTATTTCTAAATTATCTTCGAACAATTTTTTTTCCCTGCTTTACCCATAAAAATATACCCACCACTACAAGGATAATCGAAACAAATTGTGAAACAGACAAGAAAAATATATTTCCTCGTGGGTCTCCCCTGAAAAATTCAATACAAAATCTGAATATTCCATAAAAAACCAGATAAAGCGAAACAATCTCTCCGTTAAATTTCTTGTGCGTATTGAGATATTTTAAAATAAAAAAAAGAATAAATAAAAATAGCGCTTCAATTAACTGCGTAGGAATTACTTTTGCTCCCAGAAATCCTGCCGGAGAATCCGGCGGAAACAAAACACCTATCCACGAAGTTGTAGGCTGGCCATAACAACATCCATAAGAAAAACAGCCAATCCTTCCAAACGCATGTGCAAGCGGTATGCCAACACCAACTATATCACAGAATTGTAGAAAATTTATTTTATTACGCTTTGCAAGAAAGTAACTGCTTATCAGCCCAAAAATAACCCCGCCATAAAAAACAAACCCACTTCTGCCAATTAGAATTTGAAAAGGATGCGCCAAGAATTCGTCAGAATCAACAAAGATATAAAAAATCCTGGCGCCAAGAAAAGAAAAAATCAAAGTCCAAAAAATAATATCAGAAAAAACTGTTTTATTGATATCTTCTTTGACGGCTAGTTTAAGGCAAACTAAATACCCGGATAAAACGCCTAAAAAAACAAAAAACCCATACGTATAAATTGTTAACGGGCCGATTTTAAAAAGTATTGGGTGCATAGGTTTTAAAACTTTAAAAACATAAAACAGAAGATAGAGAATAGACGATAGAAAATCGATAATCACCCTTCTATTTTCACTCTTCTATCTTCAAGCTTTCGTAATTATCAGTTATAGGTTGTAATAATACTTATCTTCTCTATCCCCACATCTTTGCAAACATTCCATATGCCGGTAACAGCCTCAAGGTTTGCTTTTTTGTCGGCTTTTATTAAAATCGAAGTATATTTATAATCCTTAAGAAAATCTTTTAATATATTTAAGCTCACTTGTTTATCCTGAATATAAATTTTATTATCCCCGGACACAACAAGGCTCAATGTAGAATCACTAAATTCACTGCCGCTTAAAACGCGTGGGAATTTAGCATTTACTCCTGCAGTCAGGTTAAGATTTGAGCCTATCGCAAGAAAAGCAAAAAATAAAAATATGATGTTTAAGAATGACATCATCGCACTTTGAGTTAAATCCGGCCCCTTTAATAATAACTTCTTAAACCTCACTACCGTATCTCCTTTGCGATAACGCCTCTAAAAGCTCGCTGGCTGCCCGTTCGGCCTCAAGAATATAAAAGTTTACCTTATGAACAAAATAACCGTAGGCAATTGCCGCAATCAGGGCGACGGACAATCCGCTTGCGGTAACTATCAAAGCCTGGCCAAACCCTAATGCTAAATCAGGCTGGCCTATCGCGCCCACATTGAGAGTTTTTTCGGAAATAGCATAAAAACCCTTAAGCAAGCCAATCGCAGTTCCGAGAAAACCCAGAAGCGGAGCTATCTGCGAAATTATATTTAATAAATTTAAATTTTTTTCCAGCTGCGGTATTTCATACAGTGCCGCCGCATCCATATTTTCCTTAACTATTTCTCTTGAACTTTCATGATAAACCAAGCCAGCCTTTAATATATTGGTAATATAAAATGGGCTTTTCTCGCAAACATCAACCGCTTCGGAAATTTTGTTTTTTCGCACGCTGGTTGAAACCTGCGAAACCAGATTTTGCGGATTAAAACGTAAAAACGAAAAATAGAAGAAAATACGTTCGATTATAATCGCCAACGAAAAAATTGAACAAAGCACAATAGGCACCATCATGGGCCCACCTTTTAATAACCAAAACCACATTGAGACCTCCTTTAATGAGCACAGCATTTTTTCAAGTGCGAAACACAACGAAAAAATGCTAGTGCGAATTAACTATTCTGTTTTAGGGTCTTTTCCCAACTCCTCTAACCTCGTTTTCGCGATACGCGACTCTTCCGTATCTGAATTGGCAATTTTTTTATAAACCTCAACAGCGGCTCCAATTTGGTTTTCTTTTTCATAAACTTTTGCAATTCTAAAATACGACTTAATCGCATAGTCATTTGTATCGTCAAGATCGTTCTTCGCGTCTTTTGCCAAAGAGAAAAGATAAACCGCTCTAAAATATTCTTCAATCGCCTCTTTATCTTTATTGATTTTTTCCAAACATGCTCCAAAATTAAATCTTAGCTTTGGCGAGTCTACGCCATCCTTAATTAATTTCGCGAAAAGATTGCTTGCCTCTTTGTAGTCGCCCATATCTTTTAATAAAAAAGCCTTATCAAGCATCGCCACTTTAGCAATATCAGAAGATGAAGCTATTAACTCATCATAAAGGATAACGGCATCTTTGTTGTTTCCTTTTTGGACATAAAGTTTTGCAAGATACAACTTGCTCTTTAGAGAAAGCGGGCTTTCGGCAAGAGATAATTTCTTAAAATAGCTTTCTGCTTTCTGGGTATCTTCTTTCATCCAATAAAGATGGCCAAGGGAAAGCGTCGCCTCCTCTGCCACTGAAGAATCCTTATAATTATCGAGAACTTTTTTATAATATTTCTCTGCTTCTTCGTAATTTTTCTCCTGTTCGTATAGTCCACCTAAATATAGTGCCACCGAACCGGCATATTGAGACGAACTAAACTTAAGAAGAAATTCCTCCCAGGTTTTCTTTGCCTGCTCAAAATCTGACAAATTAAGATACGCGTTGCCAATATCAATATAAACAAGCTCATCTATTTCTTTGTCAGAGAACTTGCCAATTATACCCTTAAACACCTCTATAGCTTTTTGATAATTTTTCTCATTAAAAAAGCATTTTCCATAAAGATAATGCGCACGCGCAATCAATTCGTTTTGTGGAAATTTTTTTATAAAATCCTCGATAAGGCTTTTAGCTTCCGGATACATATCACTGCTAAAATATCCCACCGCAAGATAATACTCTCCTTGAGGTATAAGTTTTGAAGAAGGAAAATTTTTCTGCAGGTTCCTAAGCGCGAGAAATGATTCTTCCAGCCGTTTTGTTTTTAAAAAAATCATCCCTGTTTGGAACTGGATGTAATCAGTATAAACCGTATTCGGGTTGTTCCTTAAAATATCGGTGTAGATATCCAGCGCTTGATTGTAATTACCTGACTCCTGATACGCATCAGCAATTTGAATCTGAGAACTCACCATAACTACAGAGTTGTTAGTATATTTAAGCGTATTTTTAAACTCCTCGATGGCTTTTCTAAATTCTCCTTTTTTAAGATAACACCATGCTACACCATAATGTGCCTTATCAAGCAAAGCCGCGTACTGCAAACCTTTAAAATTATCAAGGATATACTTATATGTCGATAAGGAATCATTGAGCCTGCCCATTTCATATAAAGTGTCAGCTTTGGTAAGATAAATACTTGTAGTATTTTTGCTTTGCGCAAAATCCTTAAGCAGCTTATCAAAAATTTCTAAGGCTCTCTGGTGGGCTCCAGTTTTATAACAATAAACACCTTCCGAATAAAGACGCAGTTCTTCATCTTTTATCTGAGTGATATTATTTTTTGCCGTATCATATTCCTCCTTAGAAACAAAAGAAAATGCCAAACCCTGATAAATTAAATCATTAAGGTAAGTGTCGGAACTTGTTTCAAGGGCCCGCTTATAACTGCGGATAGCTTGTTCAATGTCTTTTCTATCGTAAAAAGCTTCGCCAAGATAAAAATACACATTAGGAATAAGCTTACCCTTTGGATACATTTTTGTATATTTTTCTCCAAGGGAAATAATCCGGGAATAATTTTTGTTTTGAAAATAGAAATTCAGCAGGCTTGAATACGCTGTTTCCTGCAATTCCTGGTCATTACACTTCTCAATTATTTTCTCTAAATGCTCTTCGGCGTTATCAATATCGCTAAGTTCAAGATAATCCAAACCCAACAGAGAATGCGCCTGCCATATATACTTTGACGACGGATAGTCCTCAGTAATTTTTGTCGCATAAAAAAGCGAGTCTTTAAAAGACTTGCCTTTGTAGTGAACTTCAGCAAGCCAATAATACACTTCATCCATAATGTCGCCGGTTTCTTTTTTTGAAGAAAGATCCCCAAGCATGCTTATCGCGTTAGGATAATCACCTTTAAAATAATAACACTTTGCCATGTATAATTTTGCCGTATAGACATCAGAGCTTTCAGGGAAATCTTCCACAAATTTTTTAAACAGCGAAAGGCTTGCTTCATAAAATCCATCAGAGAATGCTTTACCGGCAACGAAAAATCTCTCTTTCTCAAGGTTATTTGCGCAAAACGCGTTAGCCAAGAAAAAAACTGAAAACATAAGCACAATAAATATTTTTACTTTTTTCATATTTTATATTATTTTTTGAATTTGTTTTTCAGAAACATCCCGGTATACGAAACAGTTTGCTTCATAATTTTATCCGGCTCCCCGCAAGCAACCAAGTGGCCTCCATTTTCTCCTCCTTCGGGCCCTAAGTCAATAATATAATCCGCGCATTTTATTACGTCTAAATTGTGTTCGATTACCAAAACAGTATTTTTCTTGTCAACCAGCTTTTGCAAAACCGAAAGAAGTTTCTTTACATCATCAAAATGCAATCCGGTTGTTGGCTCATCAAGAATATAAATAGTTTTACCGGTTGCCTTTTTGCGTAACTGAGAAGCCAATTTTATCCTCTGGGCCTCTCCCCCTGAAAGCGTTGTAGCAGACTGGCCGACAGCTATATAGCCAAGCCCTACATCTTTTAGAGTTTTTAAAATATTTCGTATATTAGGGAAATTTTCAAATAAATCATACGCCTTATCAACATCCATCTGTAAAACATCAAAAATGCTTTTTCCTTTAAATGTCACTTCAAGAGTCTGTTTGTTGAATCTTTTTCCCGCACATATTTCACACGGCACATAAACATCCGATAAGAAATGCATCTCTATCTTTTTTGTGCCGTCGCCCTGGCAAGCCTCACAGCGGCCGCCGGAAACATTAAAGCTAAATCGCGCCGGTTTGTATCCTCTTTGCTTTGCCTCAGGAAGCTGGCTGAACAAATCTCTTACGTAAGTAAACATTCCCGTATAAGTAGCCGGATTTGAACGTGGAGTCCTGCCGATAGGAGACTGATCCACAATTATAACTTTATCTATATTATCAATGCCTTCAATTTCACTGTGCGCTCCCGGCTTTTCACGTGAGTCATAAATTTTTCTCGCTAAGGCTTTGTATAATATGTCTTCAACTAAAGTAGATTTGCCTGAGCCAGACACGCCGGTTACCGCAACAAATACCTCAAGAGGTATTTTAACATCAATATTTTTTAAATTATGCTCTTTAGCGCCTTTGACTATCACGCACGGTTTTCCTTTGTAATCCCGTGTTTTTAACGGTATTTCTACTTTCTCTTCGCCTCTTAAGTATTTACCTGTAAGCGTAGCCGCAGAAAATAAATCTTTCTTTGGCCCTTCATAAACAATTCGACCGCCATTTACTCCGGCGCCAGGGCCAAGGTCAATTATCCAGTCACTTTCATTGATCATCTGCTCGTCGTGTTCAACCACGATTACGGTATTGCCTAAAACTTTCAGATTTTGCAGCGTATTTATTAATTTTTTGTCATCGCGGGGATGTAAACCAATAGTTGGTTCATCAAGTATATAGATAACTCCTGAAAGCGCGGAACCCACTTGAGTTGCCAATCTTATCCTCTGTGCTTCTCCGCCGGAAAGAGTTGAACTCAAGCGATCAAGCGTTAAATAATCAAGGCCGACATCAACGCAAAACTTTAACCGTTTTTTTATCTCTTTGGTAATATAGTGGGCAATTTCTTCTTCATACGCGGTCAATTTTAAATCTTTAAAAAATTCATGACATTCACCAATGCTCATTTTTATTACATCCCATATAGACTTATCATTAACGCGTACGGCTAAACTTTCCTTCCTGAGTCTTGCGCCTTCACACTCAAGGCAGGGAAGTTTCGACATATACTTACCGATTTCTTCTTTCAAATATTCACTTTCAGTTTTACTAAGCATGCGCGCAAGCCTGCCGATTACCCCTTCAAACGGCTTACCCCAGACAAAAACTTCCTCATTGCCATAAAGAATAGTCTTTTTTGTCTCTTTGGGTAATTTTTCAAACGGCACATCCATAGAAAGATCTAACTCACGCGCTAATTCGCGAAGCAATGCTTTATGAAACATAACGTAACCGCGGGTTCCCCTGCGCCAGGCTTCTATCGCGCCATCTTCAAGGCTTAGTTTTTTATCCGGTATTATCAAATCCAGATCAAATTCCGGCCTTGTCCCAAGGCCATGGCATGAAGGACAAGCGCCATAAGGAGTATTAAAACTAAACATCCGCGGCTCAAGTTCACCCAAAGAAATTCCGCAATGTGAACAGCTTAATTGCGTATTATAAAGAAATTCTTTTTTCTGATTTTCATCATAAACAATAACCAGCCCGCTTGAATGCTTTAAGGCAGTTTCTATTGAATCAGCGATACGCTTTTCATTAGCCTTTGAAACTTGTATCCTATCAACCACAATTTCGATATTATGAATTTTATATTTAGCTAATTTTATCTCTTCGGTTAATTCAAAAATCGCGCCGTCAACCCTTACGCGTGAAAATCCCTCCTTAAGCAGCCGGCTAAAAAGCGAAATATACTCTCCTTTTTTACCGCGCACAACCGGGGAAAGTATATACGCGCGGTTGCCTGAAGGTAAAGACAAAACCTGCTCTATGATTTCCTGGGAAGCCTGGCGGGTAATCGGCCTGGAGCATTTATAGCAATACGGTTTTCCGATGCGGGAAAAAAGAAGACGAAGGTAATCATACACCTCGGT
>JBAYMZ010000069.1:0-7038 GCA_041663385.1 Candidatus Omnitrophota bacterium | reverse complement strand
CCGAAAGTGGCAAAAAGGTTACAGCTAAGCCACTTGAACAACTAAGCGAAAAAGAAAAAACTAATCGCAGACTTGCTGCTTCTTCGTTGACGCAGGACTGGGGCGGTTTAAAACTCGGTACAAAGAGTTTGTTAGGACTATAAATGTTTGAAGATTTAAACTTATACGACCGAATATATGACCGATTGAATCAGAGGGCAAATGTCTATTCTAAATTCAATAAGGCCAGAGATACTATTGTTAGTTATTTCAGGCCTGATTTGGGAGTGGATGCTGGTAAAGATGGCGATTTCTTTGGGCAGGATATTTACGAAGGTACGCCGCCTTGGGCTGCGCGTATATTTGCAACTGGATTTCAGGGAACAACTATAAGTGCAAATATAGATTGGATTTCGTATTTAATGAAACAATACGAATTGAGGGGTGTCGATAAGATAGATATCTGGTGTCAGGACATTAGAGAGTATATGACCTCTGTGTATAGAGATTCTAATGTTTATGGCGTTTGGCCTCAATTCACACTTGATGCGGTTACTATCGGTTCTCCTGTAATGTTTATAGAAGAAGAAAGCCCTGTAAGTGGCGTAATCAAATTTATGCCCGAATACTATAAAAACGTTACACTATTTTATAATAAATATAACGAGCCAACTGGAATTATAGTAAAAGATACAAGTTGGACTGCGCAACAGATTTATGACGAATTTATTTCAAAAGCAGAAAAAGACCCTTCAAAACGAGCAGAATTAAAAAAGAAACTGTTAAGCACTTCTCTTAACTCTATCCTTGATTCAGGTCAGGGAAATCAGGAAAGTACTGTTATTAGGGCAGTATTTAGAGCCGATGATGCTATATTTGATAAACTCCCAAAACCTCTTGGCGGTCAGGAGTGGATTAGTATCTATTTTGAAGAGAACACTGATAAGAACAAAGACAAACCATTAAGAATGCAGTCTTATTTTACGAGACCATTTATTGTATGGGATTACGATAAGAAACCATACGAAGCATTGTCAAGAACTCCCGCTTATGATGCTATTTATGATTGTCTATCGTTACAACAGGTGCATAAGAATTTTCTTGAAAACGTTCAGCTAAAGAATCGTCCTCCGAGAATCGTTCTCGCCGAAATGATGAATAGGATAAAATTCACACCAGAAGGTCTTACTGCTGTTAGCGAAGAAGAATACGATAGACCTCCCAAGGCATTGGATTTGATTGGCGATTTACAATATAACGAAAAGCTTTCAATGTCTTTAGCGGAAGCCTGCAAACGTCATTTCCACGTTGACCAGTTCTATATCTTTTCTCAAATTGCTATGGGAAAGAAACAGCCGTTGACCGCTACGCAGATATGGCAGATGGCCGGTGAGAAATCAACATTATTGAGTCCCGCTATCGAATCTCATAGTAAGTGTATGTCTGATATGGATTCCAGATGTATTGATATTGAGTATAGGGCAGGCAGGGGTGCGTTTGCACCTGACATAATGGAGAACATTAAAGATGTAATAATGTCTAATCTTAAACGTCCTGTCAAGTCTATTGGTATTATGCCGCAGTTTATGGGATTATTAAATAGGGCGCAGAGAAGCCAGCAGTCGTTAGACCCGATACTTTCAACATTTGAGGCCGCTGCACCATTGTTCCAATTAGACCCTAATTTAAGATTTGCGATTAAGGGATATGAAACACTTGAATCTATTGTTAAGGCAACTGGATTTGAAATGAAGAATCTTAAATCCAAAGAAGATTACGAGGGTGCGGTAAACCAGATGAATGAACAGATACAGGCCGATGCTAAAACTCAAGAAATGATTGAAATGGCAAAGGCGGCAAAAGGAATTTCAGGTAAAGTAGAACCTGATTCAGTGCTTGGCTCAATGGTAGGTGCGGCATAATGAGCGATAAAAAGCAAATGCTTATTAGGGCTTATCAACAGGCGGGACACGGATTCCTTGCATACAGACTTGAAAAGTGTTTCAGGCTTTTGAAAACACCAGAAGATATTGCATTGCATAATGATATGGTTGAAGAAATTTTTGAAATGCTTGGCACTGAAAATAAATGGATTGAATTAATAAACAAAATGGCAGATTCAACGTTTGAATCGCCAAAAAGGAAGATGTTAAAGCGTTTTTCGCAATGGATTGTAACTATTGCAAATAAATCAGATGGAAAAAGTAAGGAAAAGAAATAATGGAAACAGAAAATCAAGAACAAAAAACAACACAAGAATCTACTCCTGCGTCCACGCCAGTTCAGCATTGGACTGAAGCTAAGGCGGACTGGTCGCCTGAAATGAAAATGGCTTATGCTAAGTATAATAGCGAAGCTGACGCACTTAAAGGTGGGTATGAGGCAATAAAAACTGTTGGCAAGAAACTGGAAAATGTAATTCAGAAGCCCGCCAAAGACGCAAAGCCGGAAGATGTATCTGCATACAAACAGAATTTGTATAAAGAACTCGGCGCAGTTGAAAAAGAAGAAGACTTAAAAGATGTCAATTTCTCCGCAGGATTGCCAGAGGGCAGTGCTATGGACGATAAATTGATGGCCTCTTATAAGAAGTTTGTTATCGACAACCATACTCCGAAAGAGATTGTCCAGAAAAATGTTGAGTTCTACAACAATGCTATAGTCCAGATGAAACAGGATTATGAGCAGAACATCCTTAACGAAGCCACAAAAGCAAACGAAGAACTTGTTAAGCATTTCGGCTCTAAAGAAGCCGTTGCAGAACATAGCGAATTGGTCAAGAGAATGTTCAAGAACAATCTCGGCCTTACAGAAGCCGAATATGAACAGGTTGGAACTGAACTTGCTGACACTGGATTTATTCGTAAATCAGTACTTGCCAGATGCTTAATGACTTTGGCTAAGGAAAAAGCAGGTGAAGGTACAACTGAAAAAGGTGATGGCGGCGGAAATCCTCCTCCAACAGTAAATAAAATTACAGTATCACAGGAGTTGCCGCAAACCGCTAAGGCTTTGGGGTGGAATTCAAAATGATAAAATCAACCAAACAATATAATGGAGTTTTGGCTTTTGAATTTTCTGTTAAAGAATCAGAAGTTACATTAGTCCCAAATGTTAATCTTGCTGTGTGCCAGATATTCTTTAAAGATTTTCAGGATTATATCAAAAAAGAGTATCAGGTAAGCAACTGTGAAAATGGGTTCTTTAATACGTTCAAAACTACAATTCTTGGCGAAGATAATGTTATTAAAAAGATAGCAGTTGTAGATAAAGATGTAGCATATTGGGAATATAGAGCAAATTTTTCTACCGAAGTGCCTGTAAAAAAGATACCACTTCAAGAAAATAAAAGTAATAAATCAAGACACCTCAACCAAAGTTGAGCCTTGTACTCGCCTGAAAGTAGGGCAACTCGGCACAGTTTGTAAGTGCAAGGACGAGCCTCGAAAGAGACACCTCTCCGAAAATAGGTAAAACAATAATTTAACTAAAAAACTATTTAGGAGTAATGTAATTATGGCAACGAACACCTTAGTAACTATAGGCAATATATACGATGCGTTGAAATTCAAATTGCCTAACGGTTCAGCTATTGATAATGTCGTTAATACTCTCGTTGAGTTTGACGATTTTTCAAAGTATGTACCGGCATTTCCGGCCAACAACGGCCTTACGCATCACGGCTTGAGAACAATTCAACTTCCTACTGGCCAGTTTGTCGATGTTGGCGGTAGTTGGAAAAGTTCAAAGTCTGAGAGAGAGCCTTTTGTAGAGGGTCTTGCAACAATTCGTTCTACTTATCAAGCACCAAAAGACACGTTCACAACTGAAAAAGTTGAAATTGGTCAGCAGTTGCTTAGAAGCGAAAAAAGTAACCACGTTACAATGATGAATCAGTCTGTAACGAATATGCTTATCGGCGGTAATCCTGCAAATGCACAGAGCGTTGCGGGTTTGATGTATCGTTCACCTTGGACTACTTATGATAATAAGTTCTGTTTCTCTGCCGGTGGAACTGGCAACGATTTGAGAAGTTGTTGGCTAATGAAACCCGGTCTCAATACCGTTCACTCTCTTTACAATGGTAATCACCCAACTCTCGGCGTTGAAATGGAAGATAAGGGCGAACAGCTTATTACCGGACTTGGTACTGGCTCTGACGAACATCGTTGGGATATTATGATTGAGTTTATGGTGCAAAAGGGTATCTGCGTAAAAGATATGACTGCCGTAAAGAGAATTTGTAACGTAGCTTGCGGCGTAAGTGATAATCCGGGTGCAGACCTGATTAACACGATTATCGAAGCAAGTATCATCAATGCACCAAAGGCTTCAATTATCGAAGCAACTGTTGCCGGTGCTGTTACAGAACTTGCCGCACCTTGGTTGCTGTTCTGCGATGAAAGATTGTACGCAAAACTCGTTATCGCCGCCAATAACAAACTGTTCGTTTATCAGTCAGAAGAAAACATTTACAGAACAAGACTTCCTATGATTGGTAGCAACATTATTATTATGCGTATGGACGCTCTTAATAAAGAAATTGGCGCTGGCGAAACAGTTGTAGCGGCTGCTTAATTTATTAACAATAATTTTTAAAGGAACTTTAAAATGATAAAACCAGAAGTAGGTGATTTGTCAGTATTGCAGGCATTAAGTGCTGGTGCTGCCATTTCTACAAATGTGATTGATTTGCAGGCGTTGAATTATGCCGGTATAACTGATTTATGGGTAGTTGTTGACACTGCTGTTATTGCGGCAGGGGACGCAGCGGACACTTTTGAATTCGGTCTTGTCGTATCTGCCGCAGAAGCCCTCACTGCACCTCTTGAAATAGTAAGTGTTGCAATTACTGATATTGCAGACGTAAGACTTGCTACAATAGGCAGGCATATTATGGCCTTGAATATCGGTAAGATGATTAGAGATATTGCTACATCAACCTATCGGTATCTTGGATTTGCTTATACTCTTTCGTCTGGTGCAACTGTAACGGTAAATGCTATGATTTCCAATAGCGAACCACCGTCATTGTATCACGCGCAGGTATGTACATCTAATGTAGGGCTTCCTGCTTAATAATTAACAATAAGGCGGGTAGAAATAAAATCTATCCGCCTGCTTTTAGGAGTAAAAACTATGAAAAAATTTATAGTAATGTTAATACTCATAGTTATATGTTCTACCTCTTTTGGTTTGACCTATGACGGTGCGTATTATATAAAAAATATGCAATCTGCATTGAGTGGTTCAAAGGCACACGACCCAATCTATCTTGCCTTAAACGAGATAGAAAACTCATTTGTAGATACCCCTGCACTAACAAGCCTTAGTATTCTTGAAAGCACAGGTGCTACTTATTGGTCAAAGTTTATAGGCGGTAATCAATCTGCTAACTTGACCTATACCCTGCCTACTGCTTATCCGGGGTCTTCTGGGTATGTTTTGACATCTACAACTGCCGGTGTATTGTCTTGGTCTGCTGTTGGTGCTACAACCGTAACTGATTTAGATACTGCCTATAATGGTGGTAATACTATTGATGTTGATGGTTCTGCTGTTACATTGACGGTAAGTGATACAGATAACAATCCAGCACTCACGCTTGTCCAGAACGACACTACCAACAATCCCAAAAATCTTACAATTACTAATGCCGGAACTGGCAACAGTATTGACGTTCAGGGCTTGGCCGCTGGAAAAGATATTGAGGGTACTGATGACACTTGGAATGTAACTGGTGCAGGTGCGGCGACATTTACCGGAGTTTCAACTTCAACTCTTGGAACTACCGGTGCTACGACACTTGGAAATGGTACAAGTACTGTTGCTATAAACACTTCATCTTGGGACATATCTTCTGTCGGTGCTATCAGCGGCGTTACCACATTGGCAATGTCTGACGATTTGACATTTGCAACTGCAAAAGGCATTAAGTCAAGTACTACTACGGCTCAAACTGTCGGTATGTATGGTTATGATGTTGATGGTGCGGCTTATCTTGGTAGTGTAGTAATTACTAATGGCAATACAGTGAACGTAGTCATTGGTGGTGCTACTGGTACTGCCGAAGTATCAACTACCACTTGGGACGTTTCTTCCGCAGGCGTTGTTTCTGGCGTAACTGGCTTGACCGTAGCAGGAACTACGAGCATAAATGACACCGCTTCAACTGCAACTACAAGTATTGGTGGTGGCACAACAACCGGTACTGTTAGTATTGCAACTGGTGCATCTGCCCAGACGGTAAATCTTGCTACTGGTGCTGGCGTAAAAGCCACTACTTTAGGTTCTACTAATACAACTGCTTCGACTGTGGTTCAGTCTGGAACTGGTGATGTTTCTATTACATCAACTGACGCAATTACAATGACATCAGCAGGTGCTTTTAATATCGCCGCAAACGCTGTTGCGCAGTTGGTTGCTATTGGTAATGAAACCGGTGCAAGTTCTCTTGTTCTCAAAGCCGGTACTGGCAATATCACTATTGACGGTGTCGCAGCCACAACTATCACTGTTGGCGATTCTGCACAGACAGGAACTATGAAGTTCGCTGAATCAAGTGCTACTGTACAGGTCGATGTTGCTACCGGAACTGGCGCACACACAGTTCATCTTGCCGATGGTGCTGGTGCACAGACGGTAACGGTTGGTTCTACCAATACCACGTCCGCTACAACCATTCAGTCCGGTACTGGTGATATGACAATATCGTCGGTTGATGATTTGACAGTCAACGGTGGTTCTGCCGGTTCAATAATCAATTTTGGCACTAATACTCACGGAAACGTGATAAACATTGCCACAGATGACACGGCTGCTGATACCATTTCTATTGGCTCTGCTAAGGACAATACAGACGTTTTGGGAAGCGTATTAATTCCTAAACTTAATTTTGCCGCAGATGCGGAAATAAGCGACACCTATGTAATTACATTATCACCCGCCGCAACTGCTTATTCTGCCGGTATGATGATTGTATTTACCGCTACCACTGCCAATACTGGTGCTTGCACAATAAATGTCAACGGACTTGGCGCAAAAGCATTGAAGTCTTTG
>JBAYMZ010000068.1:0-7095 GCA_041663385.1 Candidatus Omnitrophota bacterium | reverse complement strand
TTTTTCGCCACGCCAAGAATAATTCCGTTAAGCCCTGAGATTTGGCCTTCAGTAAGGGCTTTTACGCCAAGTTTTTCAAATTCTTTCAATGCCTCTTCGTCAGAAGCAACAATTTTTACGGAAGAATCCGCTTTATGGTCAATGGCTTCGGGTTTCGCGGCAAAAGTAAATATAGTTTTCGCTTTATATTTTTTGACAAAGTCTATTATCGCCTGTGATAGCTCTTCCGCATGTTCAAGCGGCGGCTGGGCCTCACCCATAAAAAGGATTATGTCGGGAAATTTTTTGCCTTTTAAGTAATAAAAAAGCCCTGCCGGCATAGAAGGCAGTTCTAAAAGCCCCTTCTCTACAACTATGGCTGCCGGCTTAAAGAATCCGCCGGCTTCAAGCTTGGCAAACATCTTAAAACCCATTACTTCGCGCAGAAACAGCACGCTCCGGTAAGCGACTTCGCCCATGCCCGGCCAGGCAGCAATAAATATAGGATTTTTTAACTTTGGAGTTGCGATTTCTTTAATCATTTTTGGTAAAGATTACAGTGACTTGGAGAAGATTACAGTGATTAAGAATTAGCCATATATTCTTGATTAATTTACCATAAATTGCACAAAAGACAAGAATATTCGTCTTACGGTTGCGGTTACGCGACTCGTATCGGTTGCGTTATGTGTTAATCGTTATTTGAGACGCAACCGAATAACGATAGACGAAACGAGCAGCGCAACCGCAACCGATTAACGTAACCCTTATTTGTGCTTATCTGTGTTAAAGTAGTATTTTGTTTATAAAAAATTATTTATTTTTATGCAGGTTTTCAAGAAATTCTTTTATCTTTTTTTCCTCGCCAATCTCTTTAGGAAAATAATACTTGGTTTTGGCGCCGTAATCCTGTTTGACATAACCGCCAAAAGCATGAGGGTATTTGTAGTCTTGGGAATTTGTTTTTATGTGCTCCGGAACTTCTTTAGTTTCTTCCGCTTCCACATATTTTTTTGCTTTATCTATCGCCAGATATGCAGAATTAGATTTCGGGCTTGCGGCAAGATAAATTGTCGCCTGCGCGAGGATTAAATCTGACTCTGGTTTACCGATAAATTCAGCTGCCTTAAAAGCGTTTGTCGCAAGGACAAGGGCGAAAGGATTAGCATTACCGATATCTTCTGAAGCAAGGATAACCAGTCTGCGAGCGATAAAACGCGGTTCTTCTCCGGACTTAATCATTTTAGCCAGCCAATATAAGGCACTGTCAACATCGCTTCCCCGGACGGATTTTATGAACGCGGAAATTGTATCGTAATGATAATCGTCTTTTTTATCGTAAAAAATATTTTTTTGGATACTTTCTTTAGCGGTATTCAAATCTAAAATTATCCTCCCCTCTTTATCTGGTTTGTTGCTGAAAACCGCTATATCAAGGGCACTAAGCGCTTTTCTGGCGTCTCCGGCACAAAGAAGGGCAATATGTTCGAGAGCTTCTTCGTTACAATCAATAATCATATTGCCTAAACCTTTTTCTTTATCTGCCAGGGCGCGTTTTAAAAGAAAAACAATATCATCTTTGCTCAATGGTTTAAATTCAGCGACAATCGACCGGGAAATCAGCGAAGGGATAAGATAATAATACGGGGTATAAATGGTCGCGCCGATTAAATTTATGTTCGCGCTTTCGGTATCCGGCACCAAAGATTCCTGCTGCAATTTATTAAAGCGGTGAATTTCATCAATAAAAATTACGATCTTTACCCCATCATGATCTAATCTTTGTTTTGCTTTGGTAAGTATCTTTTTAATTTCCGGAACCGAGGTAAAAGAAGCATTCAGGTATTCAAAGTCAGCGTTAAGACTTTTTGCGATAATAAGCCCAAGCGTGGTTTTGCCGCAACCTGCCGGCCCGTAAAAAAGCAGTGAGGGCACGCGTTTTGAAACAATCGCCCGGCGTAATAATTTACCTTCGTCCAGAATATGTTTTTGGCCGACAAATTCTTCCAGATTTTGCGGCCGCAGGCGCATTGCCAAAGGAGCTTCGTTATTGGTCATTGTTAAAACAATTTTTGTTTGATTACGGTTAGTAGATTGATTTCTGCAGGTATCTATTTTAACCGGTTAATCTATACGTTCAAAGGAATTAGAATCAAGATATAAAGGGAAATTAATACGGTTATACTTTCCACCTTTAATAGGAGGGACATCCACTACTGCTTCTCCTATGGACCCTTTTTTTATTCGTCCGAAAACTTTTAGTGAGAGATTTCCTTCCGATAAATAAGTGGGTTTATTTAAATAAATATCTTTAGTAAGGCGGACAGAATATGTTTCAACTTTGGTTAATGTGTGGCCAAAATAAACTCCGGTTGTAAAAACCGCTATAATCACAATAAATATACCAATAATAATTAATGTTTTTTTCATTCTTGCCTCTTTTTATGTTTTGTTCTAAATAGAATTATAGCGTAACTGGAGCCTTCTGCAACAGATTTTGATTGGGATAAAGATTATTATTGGTAAGGATGGGTATATTTCGCTAGCTATTGTTGGACGAATTTTGTAACCGGGCTATGACATTAAATAACGAATTAAATAAAAATAATCTAAATCATTTCTTATCTTTGTCAGGCAGTTGAAGATAATTATATTTTTTATCATCAGCAACACCCCATTCTATCAATTTACCCTCATTGTCATACTTTTTTTTGATTCCAGATTCCAAACCTTCCTTTAAAGAACCTTCTTCTTTTAATTTTCCATCTTTATAATACATTTTATAATGACTCAAGTCTTTACCCTTAACATATTCACCATTTTGTAAAATTTCCCCAGTTTCATAAAACGTTGTATATGAACCGACGGGTTTACCATTCTTAAAATTTGCAATTTCTTTTACTTTTCCAGACTCAAAATATAGTTTATATTCTCCATCCAATCTATCCATTTTAAAAGGCCATTCTTCCATCAATTTACCACTTTCGTAATACATTTTATAAATTCCGTCTTTTTTGCCATCTATGTAATTACATTCCTTAGAAATTTTACCATTTTTAAAGAATTCCTTAGATACTCCGTTTTGTTTACCATTTTTATAAATCTTTTTAGCCCATAATTCACCGGTATCATAAAAATATTCTTGAATGCCATCTTTTATGCTTTCTTTAGCAACACACAAAGTGGATGTTAATATGCAGGAGCTGAACAATAAAAACAAAACATTTATTAACCTTCTTTGGCAATTCATCTAAATCCTCCTTTTTGATTATAAAATCAAAATCTCTGCAATATATTATCACAGAGGGGTGAAAAGGCAATGTAGGCTGCTAGGCTAGGAATGAATGTCAAGCCAGCGCATGGCATGGCTGTTTTTGAACAGCACGTAAAAAAACCTTTTGCGGGCATGGTTTGCCGGCTTATGCTATAAGCCGGCAAGAGCAAAAGGTTTTTTCCGAGCGAAACCAGCCACGCTGGGGCTGGCGAGCGGTGCTGTGAGAAAACAGCCAAGACAGCCTGTCTACCGTCAGGCAGAAACGCGCTAGAAAAATTGCGTAGAGCAGAATAATTCTTTTTTGGCTTAATGTCGGGTTTATAGATGTGAAGATTGTATATATGGTGGGTTGGTGGCTTATTACCCCGCCTCACCTGTATACATAAAAATTTTCTCCGAAAATTTTTATGGGTTCGGCGGGGTTATTTCGGCTACGCAACTTTTCTGCGCCACTTGGGCTTGAAAAGTTGCTGCCTCAATAAAAACCCTGCCATTAGTCCGTCCAGGTTGACTGCATACAGTCGGTTGTTACAGGTAGGTGCTTCATCCTAATCGCCTCAGCGACAGGAAATTTAGCTCCCTTGTAATAAGTATTGGCTGTAGCACTTTAACCCGTCACGCGACAGGCAGGGTACAATTTCTCTTTGCTTACACTTTAATATAACATTCACATGTTGTTATTACAAGGCAATCAGTCATACTTTGTGAAAGCGTTTGCAGTTTTATGATGTTATATAATTTGTAACATGTAACACGTATCACGTTCTAATTACCTCACGTGTTACATGTTACCTGCTACGTGTTACAAATTTTATTTATATTTATTCAATATCTTAAGTAAACCGTTCGCTGATTTTGGCATCAGCATTTTTTGCTCTAAAAGTATTTCTTTTGCGGAAATATCCTTGTTATAAAGCGCCTTATTCCCCTTCCAATCCTGGGTAATCACGTCTCCGGCTAATTTTATGCCGGCAAACAATCCGCGGCTTCTTGAATAAGAAAGTATTCCGCCTTTCATCTGTATATCTGCCGCGGCTTCGGCATTTCTTCCTACCGGACCGGCACTGACTGCGGCATCCGCGCCCAATTTAAACTGCCCCTGTAAAATACCATCTACGCTTCTTCGGTTCATAATCAGCAAAACAAAATCTGTGGCTTGTCCGCCTAACTGTAAACCTAAACTTCCGCCGGCAATGGTAAAAATAGCCGGCTCAGACCATTGTTTGCTTTTTTCGTCTTTTATCATAATTATGCCCTGGCCGTATTTCCCGCCGATGCCAATACCTGCTGAAACTGTTGAAGGAAATATGGCTATGGCTGAACATTTTTTAAGCAAATCATCCGGTATGCTCTGGTCGGGCATTTCTTGAATTTCTTCAAGTACTGTGCCGCACTCTTTAATTAAAGCATTCCATTTATCTTCGGCATGCGCCAAAGAAGAAAGAGCGAGGAATAAAACGCAGGATAATAATACGCCTCTTTTCATGTAAACCTCCTTGTATCATAGGTTACGTAGGTTACGGGAAGTTACGAAGGTTACGGATGTTACATTCAAAACCTCGTGTTTTACTGCAACCTACGTAACCTTCGTAACCTACGTAACTTTCGTAACCTTAATTTACACCTCTCTACTTTTTCACAAACTTCTCTACTGCCTTAACCGTCAGCTCAATTACAGAATCTAAGTCATCCGTACAAAAAACTCCAGTTGGCGAATGCGCGTAGCGGCTGGGGACGCTTAAGACTCCGGTAGGTATTCCTTCTCGATTCATATTAATCATCGCGCCGTCAGTCATTCCGCCTTCAAGCACATCAAGCTGATAATCTATTTTATTTTCTTTGGCCGCGTCCATAAAAAGATTTTTTATGTTTTCGCTGACGATTATCCCTCTTCCCGCGGCTTCTATCACGGTAATGCAAGCTCCGGCTCCAAGCTTTAACGATGATTCATTTTCTCTGATCATCGGCGTATCTCCCGCGCTTGTCGTGTCAATGGCAATCGCAAAATCAGGATTTATTTTAAAGGAAGATGTGCGTGCGCCTTTTAGGCCAACCTCTTCCTGTACTGTGGCTACAGCAAAAATTTGCGCGTTTACTTTCAGGCGTTCCAAAATTTTTATCAGGGCAAAACACCCCACCCGGTCATCAATGGCTTTTCCATAACAAAGTTTTCCGTTTAAGACCCCGGCGTTTGGTTCAAAAATAATCGAATCAGCGATGGAAATTCTTTTTTCCGCGTCTTCTTTACTTTTAGCGCCGATATCTATAAACATATCATTATATTTTATCGGATTCTTTCTTTCTTCTTCCTTAACCAAGTGCGGCGGCTTCATTCCGATGATTCCAAAACAATCACCTTTTTTGGCTTTGATAACCACACGCTGGCCGACAAGTATTCTGTCGTCTATGCCGCCTATTTTTATAAAATTTACATAGCCGTCTTTAGTTATATGTTTTACCAAAAGTCCGATTTCATCCATGTGCGCGGCAATCATAATTTTTTTCGCGCCTTTTCCTTTGCAGGCAATAACATTGCCAAAGCCGTCGATTTCTACGTCTTTGGTGATTTTCTTAAACTCTTCCTGCATTATTTTTGTAATTTCACTTTCGTATCCTGACACTCCTGCCGCGTTAATTATTTTTTTGAGTAACGGATCCATGAAACCTCCTTATAAAGTTACGTTTTTCGGTTGCGGTTGCGCAATCCCCTTCGGGGAGGCTTCGCTCCTCGTTTCGTCTATCGTCTTACGTATGACGTAAAACGCAAACGAGATGAGCCGCGTAACCGCAACCGCTTAACGCAACCATTAATTATAGCAATCTATTTGTGTTCTACCGAGTATATATTTATCAGCTGTTTACGGGTTACTTCCAGCCGTTCTGTAAAAATAACTGCCAGGCGTTTTAACAACTCATATCCTAAATCATGATTATCTTCACATTTATTTCTAAGGCATTTTCCATCAAGAGAGATGACGCGTGTTTCCGTAATCGCCCTGCAGCTAAAACGGTTTTTGTGCGGCGGAACAAGCCATGACCAGCCAAGTATTTCTCCATCCTGAATCGTCTGAATAGTAATTGAATCATGCTGGGGCACGTTTATATCCACGGCTACTTTGCCTTCCCGGACAAGAAAGAATTGATCCGCCGGATCGCCCTCTTTAAGAAGTATATCACCTTCTTTAAAACGGACATTGGAAGCGCATCCGGTAATAAAATTCAGGTATTCTTCTTTTAATCCCTGGAAAAACGGGTGAGCTTCTAAAATAGGCTTAAGGTCGTGCATATCAAACCTCCTTTGTTACGCGGGTATATCTAAAAGCGATTGAAATACAATGGAAATACATTGTCTAATATTACTCGTGAACGAATAAACGAAACAATGTATTTCAACCGTATTTCTACTGTATTTTAATTGCGTTTCTATTATCTTCAATCGTCGCTGATTTCGTATGCGTTTATCTATATTATTTAACAAGCCGTATATTAACAATGCGTGAAAGCAAAGATCCTTTCTTCGAGCCTTCGCCTAAAGACAAATCGCTTACGATTACACGGTTTACAACCATGCTGATATTTTCCATACCGCTTCTTTGCCCATAGCCATGTGTTTCATGGATGGCATAAGGATTATTCTCATACATCCCCAAATATAAAGCTACGTGCCCTTTTAATTGCAAAATAGTAATGGCGCTGACAGCTTCCTCTTTTAAAACCGCGAGTTTTTCTTTGTTCTCATTTGTTGTAAAAGTCCCCAAAGGCACGCCAGATTTTCCTTGCGCTGATGAATTACGCGGCAAAGTCATGCCTACAGTTTGGAATATTTCTTGCATATAGCTTGA
>JBAYMZ010000067.1:0-7101 GCA_041663385.1 Candidatus Omnitrophota bacterium | reverse complement strand
CTGCCAGTATTTGCATAAAGAAAAAATTGAACTTGCCGTAAAATTTTGCCGGATCAACGAAAAAAATCTTAAAGCCAAAGGAAGGGTGCATTTTAGTGTTGGAGGGTCTGCCGCGCTTGAAGACGCGATGAAATTAATCAGAAACGCTACCGGCAAAAACTTAGCATTCGCATTTTTCGGCAGTTACCATGGAAGGACGCTTGAGGTAAGTTCTATTACTTCAAGTTATAGATACCGGCAACGTTTCGGCCACTTCGCTAACCGTGCGCAATTTGTGCCATATCCTTATTGCTTCAGGTGTTTTTACGGAAAGGAAAAGGAAACTTGCGGTTTGTATTGCGTTAAGCAATTCGAAAAACTTTTTGAGTCAGAATATTATTCTGTTTATGATTCAAAGGCTGATAGTTGTGAATTCGCGGCGTTTTTTATCGAAGCTGTCCAGGGGACAGGAGGCTACATCATTCCACCGAAGGATTATTTTAAAGAACTTAAAAAAATTCTGGACAGGTATAAAATCTTGTTGGTTGATGATGAAGTGCAAATGGGTTTTTACCGGACAGGTAAATTCTGGGCAATAGAAAATTTCGGTATTACTCCGGATATTATGGCTTTTGGGAAAGCTTTAACCAATGGGCTTAATCCTTTAGGCGGTATCTGGGCAAAAGAGGAGTTGATTTCCCCCGGCGTTTTTCCTCCCGGCTCAACTCATTCGACATTTTCTTCAAATACCCTTGGCACGGCAGTGGGGCTTGAAACTTTAAAAATCATTGAAGATTCTGATTTTGCAACCAGTATTAACCAGAAAGGAAATTATTTCGTGAAACAATTTAAAGCGCTGCAGAAAAAATACCCTAATATCGGCGATGCCGATGGTATCGGCCTGGCTTTGCGGGTTGAGATATGTGAGGCTGACGGTTTTACTCCCAGCCGCGCGCTCACCGATAAAATTTGCGAAATCGGCTTAAGCGGTAAATTGTCAGCGCAAGGCAAAAGAAGGGGCCTGATACTTGACGTCGGAGGCTATTACAAAAATGTATTTACTCTTGCGCCATCATTCTATATGTCTAATCGCGAAATTGACCTGGCGATTGAGCTCTTCGAAGAGTCTCTTGTAAAAGCGCTTAAAGCTTAAAGTTTTTTATGCCTGAAACCAGCCTTTGTGCAAATTCAATACGCATACTGGATTTTGACGGGAGCGTTTTAGCTCAAAATAATCTTCTTCGCAAATATACAACTCTTCCTTATTCCGCTGAAATAATTGATTTAAAAGACATTGCGCCTTCTTGCCGGTATTTGACGACTAAAAGAAATTTAGAACGAATAAAAGAGAGGTTAAAACATTCCCTGCATAGTGCGATAACACTTTACGGTTCCGGAGATTTCCATCACATTTCTAGCGTATTGGTATCCGGCTTTAAGGCTCCGACAGGGGTGATCGTATTTGATTTTCATCCTGACTGGGACGGTATATCTCCCGGTATAAGCTGTGGATCATGGGTTACGCAAATAAGCCGCGAAAAAAACATTCAAAAAATTCTTCTGCTCGGGCCATCTTCGAAGGATTTGTCGGGTTTTGGCCTGGCGACAGCTTACCTTAAAAGTTTAAAAGGCGGGAAACTGGAAATTTTTCCTTACGATAAAAAACCTTCACGGGCGTATTTTCGTTATCTTAAAAGCAACACATGTTTAAAAACCAAACGGGATATTTTTGGTTCAACCATATATTGGCCTAATTTGAAAGAGAAAGATGCGGATTTTATCAGAGAATTAATAAAACGCATGCCAATGGATGATGTTTATATTAGCATCGATAAAGATTGTTTATCCCGCGCTTGGGCGTTAACAAATTGGGAAGAGGGCCAGATGCCTATCGGGTGGATGATTTCTGCGCTTTCAGTTATAAAAGAAGAAAAAAATGTTGTTGGCATGGATATTACCGGTGAGTATTCGCCAATTGTCATCAAAAATCCGTTTAAAAGATTTATTTCATCGATAGATCATTCTGAGCAAACCGCAGAAGGAGTTGAACTTTCCAAGATAACTTCCGTTAATGAAGCCGCTAATTTGAAGATTCTTGATTTATTCCTGAAATAATTATTAACAACTACTGCGCAGATTTTTGTATTTCCCGAGGTTTTTTAAAGCAGGGTCAAATTTTTGCGGCGATACCGCTTTGATAATCGGTTTCATTAAAAAATTAAGCACCGGGTTAAAACTTTTAATGTATATAAACAGGGGGATAAGCGAAGCTCCAAGGCGTATTTTCGCGTCGTAATCACCCTGGCCTGGCTGATAAAAACGGATATTATTTTTAATACACCAGTCAACGTTATGACAAAATGTCGTATAGTAAAGGTTATGCTTTAAGGCAACGCTATAGTCAAAACCGATAAACTTATCAATGCAGGTATCTCCTTTCACAAACAACAGATTGAACGCGACAATTTTTCCTTCCATTCTGGTAATAAAATATTTTGCCACTCCCGGCATAGTGCGGCAGATATTCTGGAAAAAATACGGGGTTAGTATTTCAAAACGTAAATTAGAATCATTAAAATTATTCATGTATAATTGGTAGACTTCATCAATTACGCTATCGATATTATCGGTGATTTCGGTTTCTAATTTTCCCAACTCGGCAGATTTACGCAGTTTTCTTCTTACGTCTTTTCTGGTGCTTGAACCTAAATTGTTTATATATTCTTCGATATTTTTTTCTTTTATTTGGAGGCGTGTTGTTGGAAGATCAACCATTTCCGCAAAACCATTATCCTGAAGATATTTATCCAGTTCGCTGTTTTTTTTGGTTAAGTTATAAAATAGCAGTGTCTTTATTTTTTTACTCCGGCCAAAGCCTGAAAGCTTAGCGAATATTTCAGGCAAAAGCGTTGTTTTGTCTTCTTCTTTTGCTACTGCGATATAAAGTTCTTCTGCGGTGGGGCTTCCGACAAACAATAAGCGCGTCATTAAGAATCGTTTAAATAATTTACGGATGAAAAAAATCACTTTCTGCAGAGGGCCGCGGATAAGGGTTGTCAGTGAAAAGTCCATGGTAAAAAAAGGGATTATCGCTATCAGGCTGTTGTTGCGTTTTGCGACAAGATAAAATATCGAGAATTCTTTGAGGCCGGATTCTTCAAGTATTTTATGGTAGCCATAACCTTCAATAATGCCACTTCCAAATAGCCTTTCCCAATCTTGCCGCGGTATATCATTTATGGAGGTTAGAATGCTTATTGCCAGTAGCGATTTTGTTTCTTGCATGAAGGTTAGTATATCAAATTTATTCTTGATTACAATATGGAGAATTTTTAAGAACGGATGTCACGGATGGTTGCGGATTCATACGGATAATCCAGTGGTTTTATCCGCGACATCCGCAGTCATCCGTTTTTATCCGTTCTTAAAAAAATGGAAAATGCTAAAGAGAATAAGGCTTTATGGAAAATAAATCTGTGATATAATGCCCACTTCTTATGGAATCAACATCAAAAACCTACAAAATATTCATGAAAGGCACAAAGGCGGCGATCCTTCTGATACACGGTATCACCGGAACCCCTTCGGAGATGCGGTATCTGGCTAAATTTTTTAACAAAGCCGGCTATACTGTCCTTTGTAATACTTTGCCGCATCATTGCTCAAGCCTTAAGGAGCTTAAAAAAGCGACCTGGCAGGAGATTGCTGAGTCCTGCGCTTTAGATTTAAAGTCTCTAAAAGAAGAACACGGAAAAGTTTTTGTCGGCGGGCTTTCAATGGGGGCCCTTTTAAGCATGCATTTGGCATATAAGTTCAGCGCTGATGTCAGGGGTATTATCGCGTTTGCGCCAACTTTATTTTATGATGGCTGGGCAGTGCATAAAGGCCAAGCATTATTGCCGTTTGCCTGGCATATCCCGTATCTTCGTAACCGGATAGATATTCGTGAAAATCCGCCTTATGGGTTAAAAGATGAAAATTTACGCAACACCATCCATGCTTTTTATAGCAATGCTCCGAAAGCTGACGCAAGTGAAAAAGTGGTAATGTTTGGCAGCCCGTTTTTTCCGCTGGCAAGCCTTTATCAGCACCATCAGTTTTCAAAGATTGTCAAAAAGGAAATGCCGCATATAAAAACCCCCATTCTTATAATGCACGCCAAAGAAGATGATATGACGAGCATTAAGAATGCGCGTTATTGCCTTGGTCACATTGGTTCTTCCGATAAATCGCTGATAGTCCTTGAAGATTCTTATCATATGATTACAATTGATAAGGAGAGGGAAAAGGTGGCCCTTGAGGCGACAAAATTCTTGGACAGGTTGGTTGATGCAATCTAATCGATTGTTTAACTTCGAGTAACCTATATAAATAAAATGACATATGACACGATAGTAATCGGTGCCGGCGTCGGCGGGCTTACTTCCGCGCTCAAACTTTCTTCTTGTGGAAAAAAAGTCCTGGTTCTTGAAAAGCAACCGGTTCCGGGCGGCTGCGCGACCACATTTTCCCGCCGGGGTTTTACCTTTGAGGCTTCGATGCATTGCGTTAATAGCCTGGGTGAAGGCTTTGAAATGCGCAAGTTTTTAGAAGATTTGGGAGTGGATAAAAAAGTAAAATTTATCCAATTACATAATTTCTGCCGCGCGATCTATCCCGATCATGATTTTATTCTTGATTTTAACCGCGATAATTTCTTTAATTATTTAAAAGAGCAATTTAGCGCCGAGAAAGAAAATCTGGAAAAGCTGGTTTCCCGTATGGATAAATTCTATAAGCAATTTGACAGCTTTGCCCATTCTCAATTACCCGATATCTTGCAGTTTTTAATACTTCCGTTTGCCTACCCTGAGATTATAAAAATTTCCAGCCTTTCGGTAAGTGAATTTCTGGATAAGTACATAAAAAATGAAAAACTTAAAAGTATAATTTCCGATTTATGGAAGTTTGTCGGTGTGCCGCCAAGTAAGCTTTCTGCTCTATATATGCTGGTTATCCTGCGTGGGTATTGTTTTGATAAAACTTGTTATGTTGAAGGCGGCTATATGCAGTTATTTAAAGTAATGGCAGAGCAAATCCGTGCTAACGGTTCAGAGTTAAAATATAATACTTTTGTTGAAAAGATACTTATTGAAAAAAATAAAGTAAAAGGAGTAATTACTAACAGAGGAGAAAAGTTTTTGGCAAATTCAGTAATCTCTAACGCCAACGCGCCGCTTGCTCTTGGTGAAATGCTGGATGATATGCCGCTAAAGAGGTATTATAAAAAACAGTTTTCCCGTCTCGATAAATCCGTATCGGTATTTCAGATTTATCTGGGCCTTAACACCCCTCCTAAAAACCTTGGAATGAATACTTTTATGCTTTCGATAAATGACAGATACAACCATGAAGAATCTTTTAGCTATTCCTTAAGAGGTGATTATGATAATTGCCTTTTAGAAGTCGTTGATCACTCTCAATTAGACCCGTCTCTTGCTCCGCAGGGGAAGGGGACTCTTCTTATTATGACTCTTGATAGCTATGATAATTGGAAGGATCTAACTAATGATGCCTATCAGCAAAAAAAGAAAGAAAGCGCGCAGAAAATTATCCAAAGATGCGAAAAGTATCTACCCGGCCTTTTGAGCCATATTGAGTTGATGGAAGTTGCTACCCCAAAAACCGTATACCGTTATACCTTGGCTCCTGAAGGCGCGATATACGGTTTCGCCCATACAGTATTTCAGACAGGGATATTTCGTTTAGATCAAAAAACCAGGGTAAAAGGGCTTTTTCTGGCAGGTTCATGGACCCGTCCGGGAGCAGGGGTGCACGCGTGTTTTATTTCCGGCATTGATGCCGCAGAACTCACCTTAAAATATTTACGTTAATCCCGCATAGAGTAAAATCGCAAATTACAATGTACAAATTACAAACAAATCACAATTCCAAAATAACAATACACAAACATTTTTTGTTTGTAATTTTTGAATTGTTTGTTGTATATTGTTTGTAATTTGTGGTTTGTGTATTGTAATTTAAAATATCTGTGGCTGTTAGCTTAATGTGACGAGGATTATCCCCAAAACAACAAAGCCAGTCCCTACCCAGCGTTTTAAGCCAACTTTTTCTTTGAGGAATATTTTAGCAGTAACAGCAATAAAGATATAATGCATGCTATCTAGCGAAAATGCGAAGTTTAAATCTACCTTAGAAAGCACAAAAAGATAGACAAAAAGAGAGCATATACTGCATAAGAAGCTCAAGTATACTTTTGGTTTTTGCAGTAATTTTATTATAAAGCGAAAAACATTTCTAATGTTCGCTGGGTGAGGTGCGGCCACAGAATTTATGGTTGATTTTAAGAACAGCTCTCTTGCGGTGTCAAAGCTGTTGCTTATGGCGATTAATAACAAAATTAAAAAAATATTATGCATCTGTTTCTTGGTGTATTTTTTCTTTACTGCTTAACGAAGCGAATATTATTCCGATTAAAATACAAAATATGCCGAGCCATCTTAGTCCGCTTATCTTTTCATGCAGAAATATTATGGAGGTTAGCGGGACAAGTATGTAACTAAAACTTGCAACCGGCACAGCGACACTTAAGTCTATTTTTGAAAGTATAGTCGACCAGATAACAAATATCACCAGAACCGAGCAGATTCCCACCCATAAGAAAGGCGAGCTAATGACGGTTTTGGCAAAAACAAAAGTATCGCCAAGAGAGGTGACAGTAAGTCCGGTAGCAGAAACAGCGCTTTTCTTAAAGCAGAATTGTATAAAAGTTTCCAGAATATCTGTTAAAATGAGAAACAATAGTATTTTGACGGTTAGTTTTTTTTTGAACATTTTATTCTATATTTGATGGTAAAATAATGAACTCTTGATTAAAATTTATTTTATCATAAAATCAATTTGTTCCTATACAATTTTGTGAAAAACACGGATTCAAGCGCATGTCTTTATCCGTGACATCCGTAGTAATCCGTTGCATCCGCGCTAAAATTTTTACTACTATGCCAATATTTAAAGAGATTCCACCTACTTCCGGCTGGCCGTGTCATGCGCGGGATGTTTTTTCGTTATTTCGTAAGAACAAATCCGCTAATTTGGCGGAGGATTTTAAAGGCTATTTAG
>JBAYMZ010000066.1:0-7165 GCA_041663385.1 Candidatus Omnitrophota bacterium | reverse complement strand
CGGCCCAGTTTTGTAGATATCTCCAAAAGATCCGCGTAACGCGCAGGCGATTTATATTCAATTTCAACTTTCTTTACCACAAATAACAATCCGGTTCCGGCAAGCTCCTTTAAATCAAGCCCCCGCTCACGCATATATTCAGTCCGCGCTTCTTCTAAATATTTAAGATAGTTAGCATAATAGACAACTCCGCCGCAATCAGTGTCGTGATAATAAATACGTTTTTGCATTTAAACCTCCTAATGAACACATCATTTTTCCAAGTGCAAAGCACGCAAGAAAAATGATAGTGTGAATTATCCCGAAGTGCTCTCAAAAAATATCGAACAAATACTCTTGTGAGAAATTTTTTGAGTATATAGGCACTTCGGGACAATGAACCACTATCAACAAATTATATCACTTCACAAAGCTTATCCGCAATCAAAATATATTTTTCAAGCGAAACATTTTCCGCACGAAAATTTGCGTCGATTTTTAAAGAAGAAAAAAAATCCGGATCCGGACAAAATCCGGAAAGAGAATTGGAAATTTTTTTCCTACGCTGGTTAAAGGCATGGCGGATAATCTTAAACAAAAATTCCTCATTTTTTGTTTTGATTAAAGACGCGTCATTAAATCTTGCCTCAATAAAACTCGAATCAACTTTAGGGATTGGCGAAAAAGCCCCCTTTGGGATATCAAATAGCTTGTTTACTTTCGCGTAATATTGCATATAACAGCTTAAAAAAGAATAATCTTTTGTGGAAACCTTAGCAATCAGTTTGTCCACAAACTCTTTCTGGAAAGTAAGATAGGCATTTTTTATAAATGCCCGGTTGTCGATAAGATAGCTAATAATTGAATTGCTTATTTGATAGGGAACATTTCCAAAAACTACTGGTTTTTCTTTTAAATCCGAGAAAGAAAATTTAAGAATATCTGAATGAATTATCTTAATATTGCTTTTATTTTTGAATTTTTCTGACAGCGATTCAACAAAACGCGGATCAAACTCCACACAGTATAAAAACTTACATCTCTTAGCAATTTGTTCGCTTATCTCACCAGATCCAGGGCCAATTTCAAGGACAGTTTCTCCGGAGATATTAAGCAAGCCTAGAATTCTTTGAATATAATTTTGATCTTTTAAAAATACCTGGCCTAATGATTTTGATTGTTTCATGGTTTATAGCTGAAAACTTTAAATAGGATAATAGAAGAGGGAAAATAGAAAAGAGATTTTTTATTCCTTTCTATTTTCCATCTTCTATCATCTATCTTCTACTCATTAAACCTCTAAAGAAGCAACGAGCTTGATCGCGCTCACCATTGAGGAAGAAAACGGGACTTTATTTTCACGAATCACATCGTAGGCGACTCCGTGCGCCGGAGACGCCCGGATGATCGGAAGACCAAGAGTAAGGTTTACCCCGTCCTTCATCGAAAGCAGCTTAAAAGGAATCATTGCCTGATCGTGATAAAGGCAAATCACGCAGTCATATTTTTTTAAATTATCAGCCGTAAAAATGGTATCAGCCGGATACGGGCCGAAAATTTTCTCGCCAAAATCTTTAATTGCCGCACAAACTACTCTTTCTTCTTTATCGAGAAAGGTATTCACCCCGGCATGTGGGTTTAAAGAAGCCACTACAATCTTTGGAGATTTTATTTTAAACATTCTTCTTAACTCGCTTTCAACCAGAGAAAAAGTATTAAGCAGATTTTTTTTCTTAATACAAGGAGAAACATCTCTTAAGGGAATATGCCGGCTAAACAAAACTGTTTTTACTTTGTCAGAGACCATCATCATTTCTATTTTACTTTTAAAATAATCGGCAAGATATTCGGTATGCCCGCAAAAGCCAGGTAAATTAAGCCCAACTGCCTCTTTTGACAAAGGCGCGGTTACAAGCCGTTTGATTGAATTTTCTTTCATAAACCCTAAAGCTATTTTTAAATATGTCAGACTTGCCTTTCCCGACAAGCGCGACGCGTAACCTTTCTTTACCTTCTCGATACCTTTTGTTTTTGAATCAATAAGCGTTATTTTATTTTTGATTACCTGATATAGCGGTATTTTTTCAAGTATTAGACTGTCCCCAACAACGATAAAATCAGCAAACTCTGGCCCTAATTTTTTAATCGCATCCAAAGTTATATCTGGGCCGCAGCCTACGGGATCACCAATAGTAATGATTATGTTTTCTTTTTTCATATGGTTAGGCGGGATATGGCTAGGTATTTTCTTAAAACTTAATTTAGAGATAAATCTTTATCACTGCTGAATCTTTAAGCTGCACTATCCATTCCTCAAATCTTACTTTAAATTTTTTGGTCCAAATAATATTAAAAATATTTTCCCGCGCTTCTTCAAGGCTAAGTTCTCGCGGCGGCAAAGTTTTTTCAAGATGAACAAGATAATATTCTTCGCCGATTTTTTTGACAGAATGCTCGCCTTCTTTCAGCTCTTTGACCATGCCGGCGATTTCTTCTTTTAAATCTTTTGTCCCGGCTTCAACCCTCACTAAATGCATTGATTGGTTTCCCTCTCCAGCTAAGCCTTTTTCTTTTAACGCTTTTACCGTACTGCTCAAAATATTTTTGTCTTTAGTTTGGATTATCCAGATTATATATTTTTGTTCCGCGACAAGCTCATTTTTATGTTCCATATAATAATTAGAAACTTCCTGGGGCGTTACGTTTACATATCCGTTAACATAAGCTCCGATTACCTGGCGCATTAAAAATTGCCCGCGGATCCTTTCTTTAAGAAGCGTGACATTTAAGCCGCGCTCGATTAAAGAATTTTCAAAATCTTCTCTTGTGGGATATGAAGATATTACTTTATTGAGCTGGTCAGATATCGCCATGGCAGAAATTTCAATTTTCTGTTTCTTTGCCTCGTCAAGAATAAGCTTGTCTTCAATCAATTTATCCAGGGCCTCGCGTTTGCCTTTTGCTTCATCAGAAGAAAAACCCGCAAACTGTTCCGGCATGCGATAGCTGATAATTTTATAATATTCATCCAAGTCCCTCGCGGTAACCGCTTCATTGTTAACCTTTGCCACGATTTTACCGATTTCTTCGGAATGCACCGAAATGGCAAAACCTATACACATAATACTTACAATTAGTTTTTTCATTTATTCTTCTCCCTATCAATACGTTTATCGTCTATCGGTTGCGTCTTAAAGTTTGTTTTTCCTTACGTTTAGCGCGTAACGCAACCGGTACGAGTTACGCAACCCTTCTGCTCAACTTGCTTCTATTCTAAATGCCTCTTTTAAATATTCTATCTCTTTCTTCAAGATACGGCAATATAAATCAAAACCAATCATCCAAACAAAGCCATGCTGCTCTTTGCCCAATATGTTACCTGCTCCTCTTAACTCCAAGTCGCTCATCGCAAGCTCGAAACCCGCACCAAGATGGGAATACTCCTCAATCATCTCAAGCCTTTCCCGCGCGTCCGTTGAAATCGAATCCAAATTAGGCACAAGTAAATACGCATAAGCCTGCAGGTCAAGCCTGCCTACCCTTCCTCTTAACTGATGCAGGTCAGCAAGGCCAAAAGTATGCGCGTCGCTTATAATAATCGTGTTTGCAGACGGAATATCTATCCCGGATTCTACTATCGCGGTCGAGATAAGGCAATCTATTTTTTTAGCGACAAAATCAAACATAATTGTTTCAATTTCTGAAGAAGAAAGCCGGCCGTGGATAACCGCAAGCTTAACACTTTCCGGCAAAACATTCCGCAGCATTTTTGCCCATTTTGAGATAGTCTCTATGCGATTGTGAATAAAAAATACCTGGCCTCCTCGGTTGATTTCGTACAAAATTGCCTCTTTTAAACTTTTAGGAGCCGCTGGAATAACTTTTGTTTTAACTGAAAGCCTGTCTTTGGGCGGGGTTTTTATTACCGATATATTTTTAATTCCGATAAGGCTCATATACAAAGTCCGCGGTATTGGGGTGGCTGTCAAAGTAAGGACATCAATCCCGATTTTTAGCCGCTTTATTTTTTCTTTATGCTCAACTCCAAATCTCTGCTCCTCATCTACAATGAGCAGGCCCAAATCTTTAAACCCAACATCGTCGGAAGTAAGCCTGTGCGTTCCAACTACCACATCTATTGCCCCTGAATGCAAGCCCTCAATTATTTTTTCCTGTTCCGCTTTGGTACGAAAACGGCTAAGCATTTCAATCTTTATGGGAAATTGTTTTGACCGCAAAGACAGATTAGAATAGTGCTGATAAGCAAGAATTGTCGTTGGAACAAGAAAGGCAACCTGCTTGCCATCCATAACCGCCTTAAACACCGCGCGCATGGCAATCTCGGTCTTGCCATAACCGACATCGCCGCAGATAAGCCTGTCCATGCAGCGGCCAGATTCCATGTCATTTTTTGTATCAATAGTTGCCCTATACTGGTCTTCGGTAACAACATAAGGAAAAGTATCTTCAAATTGTTTTTGCCACTCCGTATCTTTAGAAAACTTAAATCCGCCGATTAATTTTCTCTGCGCCTCCATGCGCATAAGCGTCAACGCGAATTGTTTTATCCCGTGCTCAACGCGTTCTTTTATGCGAAGCCACTCTTTAGAGCCAAGGCGTGATAATTTTGGAGCTTTTGCGGAAAAATTTGTGTACTTTTGTATAAAATGCGCTTCTTCTTTTGAAACATAAAGCTTATCATGATTTGCGTATTCGATTTCAAAATAATAACCTTCTTTGCCTTTTACATCCAGTTTTTTTACGCCTAAAAAATGGCCAATGCCGTATTTTGTATGCACTACGTAATCGCCTTTTTTTATACGCAGTACTGCCTCGATAGGAAAGTCTTCGCTTAGATATTTTTTGGCTTTTTTAAAATGGGGTATGATAATCAAAAAATCATAATCAATTATTTTTTTATTAAGCGCCTTGTCGAAGCTATAAATTTTTTTAACAAGATTAAACTCCCATTCAAGGCGTAAAGGGAAATTGAAATTAACCGGAAAAACCTCTAAAGTATCCCCGCGGATAGAAAAATCTCCTTCTTCAGAAGTTTCATCAACCCGCGTATAGCCCAACTCAATTAACTTTTTCTGGACTTGCTCGAAAGAAAGTTCCTTATCGGTATAAATTTTGAAGGTTTCAAACATGGCTTAAAAAATGGCAGAAATAAAATGACAGGAAATAAAAAATGCAGATGGACAAATCCGATTGTTAAAACACCCTTGAATAATCCAAAATCCTGCAGAGCATCAACTCTTGCCCTGCCCGCTGAGATAAACAACGTAATTTAGGTAAAAAATTGCTAAACCTTCGCTCTTCTTAAAACCATAACTACCCCTGAAGCAATATATATGGTTGAATACACACCGGAGAGAAAACCTATAAGCAGGACAAAAGAAAACCCCCTTAATGCTTCTCCGCCTAAAAGATACATACCAAGAGTGACAAAAAACACTGTTAGCGAGGTTATTATTGTGCGTGAAAATGTACCATTTAAGGCTAAATTCATAATATCGGCAATTGACGACTTGTGCATCCGCGGAGCAATTTCCCTTATGCGGTCATAGATGACAATAGTATCGTTTATTGAATAGCCAGCAATAGTCAAAAGCGCGGTTACCATCAATAGATCAACTTCGTAACCAAACCATACTGCCAGGCCAAGCGCGATAAGCACGTCGTGCAAAAGCGCGACAACACCTGCCAGCGCAAAATCAAAATGTTTAAATCTGGAAAATACATAAATCAAAATACCGACCAAAGAAAGAATAATGGCGAGCAACGCCTTCTTTTTAAGTGCCTCACCAACGCTTGGGCCTACCTTTTCTAATTTTAGCCTTTCTACTTCCTTGTAATTCTTTTTCAACACCTCTTCAACTTTATCAGCAACATCTTCTTTACTCTTTATGTTTATGCCGCCCTTAATATCTTTAAAATCCTGAATAACCAAACTAGTCAAACCGGCATCTTTTAAAACTTTTCTTACATCTTCTATACTTGGAGTGGGTTGTAATTTATATTCAAGAACCTGGCCGCCCTTAAAATCAATGCTATATACGGCCTCACCTTTTGAAAAGAAATTAATCATTGTCGCTATAATCAGAACCGTGGAAAGCGCAAGGCAAATGTAGCGCGGCTTTAAAAAATTAATCTTAGAAGCCCGGAAAAGCTGCATCATGCGCAGATCCTGCAAATTATTCTTAAGTAAAAAAGCGAAAATAGTTTTTCCCACAAAAATAGCCGTAAACATACTTATAAGTATACCGAGAATAAGTGTTGTGGCGAAACCGCGTATGGAGCCGGTTCCAAAAATAAAAAGAAACGTCGCGGCAATTATAGTGGTAAAGTTAGAATCAAAGATAGTCACAAAAGTGCGGTCAAAACTTGACTTTATCGCCGCAGTTAAAGGTTTTTTTGCCGTCAATTCGTCTCTTATTCTTTCATAAATTAAAACATTCGCATCAACTGCCATACCTACGGCCACAATCAAACCCGCTATGCCCGGCAAAGTCAATGTCGCCTTTAGCATATTAAGCATGGCAAGCGTAAATAACAGGTTTAAAACAAGACAGATATCGGCGACTACGCCGGCAACAAGATAATAAACAACCATAAAAATAAAAACCATGGCCACGCCAAGAAGCGAAGCATTAACTCCTTTAGTTATAGAATCAGAACCCAAAAGCGGCCCCACTGTCCTTTCTTCTTCAACTATTAAAGGAATCGGCAAGGCTCCGGAATTTAAAACTGAAACAACGGAACGGGCCTCATCAAGAGAAAAATCTCCGGAAATTTCCGCCTGTCCGCTTAATATCGGCTCCCTTATTGATGGGGCACTCATAATTTTTCCATCAAGAAGTATCGCCAGCTGTTTACCGACATTCTCCTCCGTTACCTTGGCAAACTTACCCGCGCCTTCAGATGTAAATTGCAGCCTGACATTAGCAATACCGTAAGAATCAAAACCGACAAAACTCTGTGATAAATCAGAGCCGGTCAGAGAATCATTTTTATGTATAAGCACGGGGCCTTTATAATCTTTTAATTCATATCCTTCCGGAACATTTCCTTTTATTGCTTGTTCAATTTTTTCTGTATTATCCTCAACAAGTTTAAATTCAAGCTTTCCTACCTCTCTTAATTTATTAACTATCTCCCTGTCAACCACTCCCGGAAGCTGGAT
>JBAYMZ010000065.1:0-7182 GCA_041663385.1 Candidatus Omnitrophota bacterium | reverse complement strand
AGCGATTGAACCTTCTGCCGCTGCGGTAATTAACTGTCTGAGTGGCCTCCTCCGGCAATCCCCAGCCGCGAATATAAAATTATGACTTGATATCATTTCTTCATCGGTCAGGATGAAGCCGGAACTATCGAGAGATATGTTGTTTTCCAGAAACTCTGTATTCGGTTTTACGCCTATGGCAACAAATAAACCATTTAACGCGATAGATTTCTCTTCGTTTGTGTTTACATTTTTTACAATAATCGCTTCTAAAAAATCACTTCCTTGCAGTTCGCTTATGGTGGTATCAAGGATAACCTCGATATTCTTTTTACTAAAGAGCTCTTTCTGCAGATAATCAATAGCCCGAAGTTCATTGCGCCTGTGAATAAGATAAACTTTGCTGCATATATTTGAAAGATAAAGCGCTTCTTCAAGCGCGGTATTGCCTCCTCCAACCACAGCAACTGTTTTATTCCTGAAGAAAAAACCGTCACAAATAGCGCAATAAGAAATTCCTTTGCCCGTAAGCCTCTCCTCTCCTTGAACCCCCAATTTTTTGAATGAGGCTCCAGTTGCTACTATCGCGGATTTAAAAGAAAAAGAATTTTCCTGGGAATCTATCATAATTTCTTTTCCGGATACCGTAAACCTGGTTATTCCTTCTCTGGCAATTTCAATGCCCAGCTCCGAAAGCGTGGCTGATAAACTCTTGGCAAGTTCGTGAGCCTTTGTGCCAAGCCGAACACCGATATAATTATCCACGCTCTCCATAAGCAGAAGCTGTCCGCCAACAAGCCCCGGTTCAAAAAGAGTAAATGTAAGCCCGGCTCTTTTTGCGTAAACAGCAGCATTTACCCCGGCAATTCCTGCGCCAATTATGGCAAGTATATTTTTTTTCATTTGTCCCTATTTATTTTTAAAAAATTTTCGATTGAACGGTCGTAAGTTTTCTCCGTGTAGGAATTAAAGTAGCAGGCTGGCAATTCATTGTTTTGCCTATGGTATTGTAAACACTCACAGCAGGAACCCTTCCTCGGACAGGACCCGTATGAGCAATTACATGAATCAAGATTTTTTTGAATGTTTGGACAATTCATTTTTTGTTATTTTTTTAATTTCTTTTAGTTTTGGGGCAATCTTGAGCCTTCGTAAAAGCGGGAGCCTCGAAGTAAGCAGTATTCCGTCTAAATGGTCAATTTCGTGCTGAAAAATTATCGACAACACCCCGTCTAATTCCAGGTCTATCGGCTCTCCATGCTCATTCAAATACGAAACCCAAACTTTTTTTGAACGATTTACTTCTACCTCAAGCTCAGGAAAACTCAAACACCCTTCCAAAAATTTGGTTTTACCTTCTCTTTTGGTTATACAGGGATTAATCATTTTAAAAATTTTATCTTCCAGCTCGATAATTGCTAAACGCATATCAAGCCCCACCTGATTTGCCGCAAGGCCTACACCATTTGCTTCAATTAAAAGCAGGCGCATCTCGTTAAAAATCTTTCTGATGCTTTCGTCAACCGATTTTACCTTTTTGCACTTCTTGCGTAAAAACTGGTTAGGCCACGTGATTATTTTTAATTTTGTTTCCATCTCCAAGCTCCACAAACGCAGGTTTCTGTGTTTTTATTTCAGCTTCGTCGTATGCACCATAGGCAAGTATTATGAGCTTATCCCCAATAACACCGGTACGTGCCGCAGGGCCATTTAAGCAAATTACCCCGCTTGCGCGTTTGCCTTTAATTACATAAGTCTCTATTCGTGAGCCATTATTAAGATTAAGCACATCAACTTTTTCGTGTTCCACCAAATTAGCTCGCTCTATTATTTCCTCATCTATCGTAATGCTACCCCTATAATAAAGCTGTGCTTCGGTTACAGTTGCGTAATAAACTTTGGACTTTAACATTGTGCGCATCATTAGCATCTCCTTGTATTACATGTTACAAAGGTTACGGATGTTACGGGAGGTTACGAAAGTTACACTCAAATCACTTGATTTATTGTAACCTTCGTAACCTAAAATTATATCTTTACCTGTTTTCATTCAGTAAATCATAAGAAAGCGTTGCAATCATAAGTTCTTCTTCAGTAGGAACCACCATAACTTTTGTTTTATTTTTGGAAATTTTACAAATATCTTTTTTAAATTCTGCTATCATATCCGGATTATTCTCGCCTATGCCCGCGGTAAAACAAACAACATCCGCGCCGCCAAGAATGATATAATACGCGCCGATATATTTTTTTATCCGGTACATAAACATGCCTAACGCAAGCTTTGCCAACTTGTTACCGTCTATAGCCTTTTCCTTAAGCACCCTTATGTCATTACTTATATTTGAAACTCCAAGCAGGCCGCTTTTTCTATTTAAAATTTCATCCATTTGCGTAATACTTAAGTTTTCTTTTTCCATTATATAAAAAACAGCTGCCGTATCAATATCTCCTGAGCGCGTACCCATCATCAGGCCCTCAAGAGGAGTAAAACCCATGGATGTATCAACAACTTTTCCCTTATTGATTGCCGTTATGCTACAGCCATTACCAAGATGACAAGTGATTATTTTTAATTTACTTAAAGGTTTTTTTAATATGTGCGCTGCGCGCTCAGCAACAAATTGATGCGATGTTCCGTGAAAACCGTATTTTCTTACGCCATGCTTTCGATAATACTCTATAGGTATCGGGTAAAGATAAACCGGTTCAGCAATAGTTTGATGATACGCGGTATCAAAAACAGCAATTTGCTTAATCTTCGGAAACATTTCTTTGCAACCGAGAATACCCGCAAGATTTGCCGGGTTATGCAGCGGAGCAAGTGAGCTGCATTCTCTTATTTTATCGATTACACGCTCATTAATTAAAATAGGAACCTTAAAAGTTTCTCCTCCATGCACCACCCTATGGCCGATTACAGAAATTTCATTTATATCTTTAACTGTTTTACTCGAAATTAACCGCTCGAATAAAACTTTTATTCCTTCAGCATGGGTTTGTATAACCGAAGACTCTTCTCCGATTTTTTCAATCAACCCTTTGCCAATTAAAGTTTTTTTGGGAAATTCAAATAACTTATATTTTATCGACGAACTGCCGCAATTTATAACTAATATTTTCACCCCGCCCTTCCTTTTTTAAAATTATTTTTATTCATAAATACTTTCTTTAACCCCATCCTTCTATGCCTCTACAGATAAACATACCATTCCTTGAAAGGCGGGGTTCATTATATAGCCGGTTGAATTGTTTTTGCCTTCTGCGCGCGTATTACCGTAATTGCAGTACAATCGATTACATCATCAACATTGCAGCCTCGCGATAAATCGCTGCAGGGTTGAATAGTACCAAGAATAATAGGGCCTAACGCGCGCGCTTTTGCTAATCTCTCAGTGATTTTATAACAAATATTACCGGCATCCAGGTTAGGAAAAATCAAAACATTGGCTCTACCTGCGACTTCACTATCTTTGAGTTTCCGCTTTGCCACTTCAGGCACAAGCGCGCTATCAACCTGAAGCTCACCATCAATAGCGTAACCACTATTTTTTGACTTTGCTATTTCAACGGCTTCTTTTATTTTATCGACCCAACGGCCTTCGGCGCTGCCCTTTGTGGAAAAACTTAAAAGCGCGGCCCGAGGCGTAAAATCTAAAATATCTTTTGCAAACCGGCAAGCGGATATGGCAATTGCAGCAAGCTGTTCGCTTGTCGGATAAGGAATCACTCCGCAGTCAGCATATATAAATGAGCCATTTTCTCCATAAATACAATCCGGTACTGCCATCACAAAACAGCTGGAGATGATACCAATGTTCCTGTCCAATTCAAGACAGCCAAGCGAGGCTTTTATGACAGCTGATGACGTAAGCTGCGCGCCGGCGACAAAACCATCGGCAAACCCGCGCCTAACCATCATTGCCGCATAATAAAGAGGGTTCTCCGCAAGTTCTCTGGCTTCCTCAAGAGTCATTCCCTTTACCTGGTTTCGTTCGTAAAAAAAGTTTGCGAAGTCTTCCTGCCATTTAGGGTCAAGGTCTTCAGGGGTAAGGATTATCGGAACAGCTATTTTCTCTTTTTCTATATATTTTATCGCCTCAAGAACCCTTTCATCGCTGTTTTCCGGAAAGACTATTTTTTTTGGATTTTGTTTTGCTGTTTCTCTTATCTTAGCTATAATGCCATTCATTTCTTAAGCCTCCTTTAATGAACACATAATTTTTTCAAGCGCGAAGCGCGCAGAAAAAATGATAGTGTGAATTATCCCCGGCGAGCGTCAAAAAATTATCGAAGAGAATTTTTTGACATCTTCTGCGAGCCGGGGTAATAAAATTTTGTTGACCAAGCCGCTATGGCACAGAAAAATAACAGTGCAAATTAAAAGCGCTAATTATACCACCACTTACTTAAAAATCAACTGCACGAAACTGATGTTTAAAATGCGCAGCAAGGGTAAATCAAGTTTCACCCTGCTAAACGGCAGGATTGTTCCACTTTTCAAAAAAGACTATTTTTTCTATAGTTAATCTTTCTTTTTTGCTCAAATGTTCATCTTTGGGAAACCCGAGGCAAAGTAATTCTACGACTCTTATTTCTTCAGGAACATCCAAAATCTTCTTAACCTCTTCTTCATGGAAAGCTCCTATCCAGCACGTCCCCAATCCAAGGGAAACAGCCATAAGCGCCATATGATCCATTGCTATCGCAACATCTATCGGATAGCAAGCTTGCCCGCAAGTCATAATATGATTGTCTGTCTCAGCCAAACAAGCAATCACAACAGGAGCTTCCTCCAAAAACTTTTGATTCTTGGCTGCTTTTGAAAGTTCTGTTTTTTTAGTTTTATCCCGGACTATTACAAACCGCCATTCCTGCCGGTTAGAAGCTGATGGGGCAAGCCGGGCTGCCTCAAGTATCTTAAAAAGCTTCTCTTCCTCTATTGGTTTATCCTGGTAGCTGCGAACACTTCTTCTCTTTTTTATTGCTTCGAATACATCCATGGTTTTAACAAATTCCAATTTCCAAGCTCCAATTCCCAAACAAATTACAATTTACAAATCTCAATGTTTCAAACTCTTTTTGTTTGGAATTTTGGTCATTGAAGATTGGAATTTATTTGTAATTTGGAAATTGGGATTTGGAATTTTCATATTAAAAATAAAACGCTTTGCGTGAGCCGCGCCTGACAACCGTAATGCCTGACGAATCGCAACAATACTTTTTGCTATCTTCTTTTCGATTATAGCCTATGCGGCTATCTTTAGGTATTATATTAAACCTGTCTATTATTGTCTTTTTTAGATGTGAGCCCTTATGTATGTGGGTAAAATCCATAACTATTGAATCTTCAATAAGGCATCCCGGCTCAACATTTACCGCTCTTCCAATTATTGAATTTTTTATTTTCGCTCCACCCACTGTTGAACCTTCACAAATAAGAGAATTTTCTATTTCTGAACCAATAATGCGCGCCGGAGGGCTATCCAAATTAGAAGCGTAAACCGGCCAATCCTGATTATCCAAATTAAGCTTTGGTTCCCGCCCCAATAAATCCATATTGGCCTGCCAATAACTTGAAATTGTACCCACATCTCTCCAATAGCTTGGTTCTTCGTATTTCTTGAGCGCCGGAATCCTGTTTTTTGAAAAATCATAAGCGTGAATTTTAGCATGTTTCTTGGCAAGATAAGGAATTATATCCTTACCAAAATCTCTCGAAGTATCTCTTTTCGCATCTTCCTCGAGGACATCTATAAGAAAATCTGTGTCAAAAATATAATTTCCCATTGAAGCGAATACCGTTTTGCCGCTCGAAAGCACAGGTTTTTCTTCAAATTTTTTAATTCTTGAATTTTCATCAATACTCACGATACCAAACTGGCTGGCAAGCCTGGCTTCTATAGGTAAAACTGAAACCGTAAGGTGAGATTTTTTGCGAATATGGTAATCTATCATCTCAATGATATTCATTCTATATATATGGTCACCGGCAAAAATCGCGACAAATCTTGGCTTAAAATCATAAACTAAATTAATATTTTGATAAATTGAATCTGCTGTCCCTTTATACCACTCTTGTTTCCTGCGCATCTGAGGAGGGACAACGGTCACAAAATGTTTTGATAATACTCCGCCTTTACTCCAGGTTGTTCTTACGTGCTCAATAAGAGACTGTGACTTGTACTGCACAAGCACATATATCGAATAGATACCGGAATTAATAAGATTGCTTAAGGCGAAATCTATTATCCGGTATTTTCCTCCAAATGGCACAGACGGTTTGGTTCTTTCAAGGGTTAAAGGATAAAGCCTTTCTCCTCTGCCGCCTGCCATTACCATGGAAAGCACCTCTGAACTTATACGTTTTATCACTTCGCTATGCCTCCGGCTTCATATTTCTTTATTGTTACTATAACTTCCTCAGCGCTTTGCGCAGAAAGAAGTTCTTTACGAAAAGAATTTTCCATAAGCAATCGCGATAGCTCGGCAAGCAACCTGAGATAAAGATTTAATTCCTGTGGATTTGCGCCCATAAGAAAAACCAAGTTAACCTTATCGCCGTCAAGAGCCTTAAAATCTATTCCATCTTTCGAGCGGCCGAAACCTATAGCGAAGCCATCAACAACATCGGTACGTGAATGAGGGATTGCCACGCGATGGCCTATACCGGTAGAGCCAAGGCTTTCCCTTTCGAGGATATCCTGGATAAATTTCTCTTTATCTTTTATTTTTCCGTTAACAGTAAGGCAAGAAGCAATTTCCCGGATAACCTGCTCCTTATCCTGAGCCTTTAAATCCATTATACAAAACTCTTTTTTAAGATAATCTGATATCTTCATAACTTAAAACCTCCTTTAATGAGCACATTATCCCCAAACAAAGCAAGTGGGAATTCGCATTGCAGCGCAACGATAGTTGTTGTTACTCTAGTTCATTATATAATTTTTCCACATGTTCATGGTCCTTTACAATTACTACCGGACAGGTAGATTCCCTAAAAATTCTCTCAGCTTCGTCATAGAATATTTCGCGCCGCGAAAGCACTTCTTTAAGCTCCCCCATGACCAGTAAATCAGCATTAATTTCTTTTACCTTCTTTACCACTTCCTCATGAATCACGCCCTTAAGAAGCACACCTTCGCACTCTACCTTTTTTTCCTGCGCCCTTTTTTTTACCCGTGAAAGTAAACATTCCCCTTT
>JBAYMZ010000064.1:0-7198 GCA_041663385.1 Candidatus Omnitrophota bacterium | reverse complement strand
AAGCATGAAACAATTACTGCTAATTGGGCGCAGGTGGAAAATCAATTACAAAGGCGAAATGATTTAATCCCCAATTTAGTAAATACCGTAAAAGGCTATGCCGCTCATGAAAAAAATGTCCTTGAGGATGTTACTAAGGCTCGTTCACAATGGGCAAATGCCGGCACTGTTGAAGAAAAAGTAAAAGCCGCGGGAGCCGTTGACTCAGCGTTATCCAGATTGCTTTTGGTAGTAGAAAATTATCCTAATCTAAAAGCAGATCAGAGTTTTTTAAAACTTATGGATGAGTTAGCTGGTACGGAAAATCGCATTGCCGTAGAAAGGATGCGCTACAATGAAGCCGTGAAAGACTATAATATCGCTGTTAGAAAGTTCCCTGGTAATGTTATTGCTGGTATGTTTAATTTTAAGCCAGCTACAGAATATTTTAAGGCAGTTGAATCAGCCACGTCAGTTCCTAAAGTTGAGTTTTAATTAGTACTTGTAGATTACGAGATCTGAATACAAAAAAAGAGGGAAAAAAAGATGAAAAAAATTCCGGTAATTTTTATTACTGGCATTGTGGCTATGGTTGTATTTTTTAACGGCTGCAATCGCAGCCAACCAGCTTCGATTGAGCCGGAGCTTTCGAAGATCTTAAAAAACGATTGGCAGGAGTATAAAAAAGACAAGCCGAATTTTACCGGCGGCCTTGTCATGCAGATTCTTTCGCCGAAAGGAGAGTATTTTATTTCAACCGGTTTGCCGGATGTAACTAGCGCGCATCATTTCCGTATCGCCAGTGTAACCAAAACCTTTACTGCTGCAGGGATAATGCTTCTTCAACAGAAAGGCTTGCTTAGCATCGACGATAAAATTACGGATAATGTTCCAGGAAAAAACATCCCTTATGTGCCAGATACTGCCGATTACGACATGCCTTATAAAAAAAATATTACAATCAGGAGGCTTTTAATGCACCGCGCCGGCATATTCGATATTACAAATAACGATATCCCGGATAATGAATTTTCCCATAACCAGCCATATGTTGGCCAGAGCTATCTCGAATACATGGAGGAGAAAGATATCAGTCATACTTTTACTCTTGATGAGTTAGTCGGCGTTAACGCGGCAAACCACTTATCATTTTTTACGCCAGGAACTGCCTATCACTATTCCGATACCGGCTATTCGATACTCGGTAAGATTATCGAAAGGGTTTCCGGAAAATCTTACGCTGATTTTATTAAAGAAGAATTATTGGTTCCAAACGAATTATTGGATACAAGTCTTCCTTTTGATGGCGCGGATCAAGATTTGCCAACGCCTTATGTAAAAGGCTATGTCTGGATGAAAGATAAGAGCGAAGAAGTTACTAAATCAAATATGTCTCCGCATGTTGCTGAAGGAAATATTATTTCAACGGCTAAAGATCTTTCCCTCTGGGGTAAGAAATTATTTCATGGTCAGGCTGGCCCCAACAAAGAAACTGTGGAAATAATGAAGACTGGTTTAAAAACCGACGACAAAACAGATGCTGCTTATGGCCTTGGGATTGGCCATTCTTCCAAAATTGGTTATGGCCATGCCGGCGCCCACGAAGGCTATCTTGCACTGCTGTATTACATCCCCGAAACTGATACCACTTATGTTATGTTTACCAATGCCTGGAATTTGCAGGACGGCCTTGATTCGCTGATGAATGAAATAAAGGTAATGACGGAAATTGCCAATAAGATTTTGAAAAAGATATAAAGAAAAGCTATTGCCCTTAAGTATTTCCCGTATTAGAATATAAACCAAAATCCCGTCTCGTAGGCGGGCTTTGGTAAAATAAAAAATATAAAATTAACTACCCCGGCTCAGGCTTTTATACGTCAAAATTCTCTGCGATAATTTTGACGACCTCGCCGGGGTTAATTCGCACTATCATTTTTTCTACGCCATACCTGTCTTACGGCAATCTAGGCTTGAAAAAATGATGTGCTCATTAAGGAGCAGGATGAAGAAGAAAACAAAAAATGATGCGGATGTTTTAGAATTTATTGCAAAGATTCACCAGCAGTTGGCGTTATTGGACAAGAAGGTAGACGCGCTGATTGCCAAAACCGTGACGGTGCCAAAGCCGGTTGAAGCACAGAAGCCTTTTATTGCGCCCAAGCCTTTCCAACAGCAGTCTAACGCCCACGCGCAAGCGCAAAGGCAAAATGAACGTTTCAGAGAAAGAATTATGTATAAGGCGGTTTGCGCGGATTGCCGGAAAGAATGTGAAGTTCCTTTTAAGCCAAGCGGCGAGCGCCCGGTATACTGTCAGCCATGTTTTTCACGTCGTAAAGCCGGGAATTCTTTTAACACTAATATCGACAACCGGCCAAAGATAGCGCCTCCACAAACACCGCAGGTTAACAGGTTAGAAGCTGGTGGAAGCAAAAAGTCTGTTACAAAGAAAAAACCGGTTTCCAAAAAACCTAAAAAAGGGAAGTAAATAATCCGGCGAATGACGATTAAAAAGTCGTTGCTATTTGTTTGCTTAATGGTAGTATTCTTGGCTGCTTGCGCTGATAACACCCCTGTAACCGGCATCTACCCTAAAATCGGGATGGCTTCCTGGTATTTTGCTAAAATCACCGCTACAGGCGAAGAAGCTATCGATAACGATCTAACCTGTGCCATGCGTAAAACTGATTTTGGTAAACGTTACAAAGTTTGCAATACAGCCAATAGTAAATGCGTAATTGTCAGGCACAATAATTTTGGGCCTTCCAAATATTTTTATGACAAAGGCAGAATTATTGATTTAAGTAAAGCCGCGTTTTCCCGGATCGCGGGCTTGGATGAAGGAGTAATTAGAGTTATAATAGGAGAAGAATGAGGCTAAAGAACGAGTACGAATATTTACAGGAAGAAGTAGAGCCGGGTGTTTTTAAAGAGGGCCAGGAGGTAAACATTGTTGTTTATGGTTTTACCGACCTTGGTGTTAAGGTCGCGATTAATGACACCTACTCTGGCCTCGCTTATAAAAATGAAATTTTCCAGGAACTCCGTTCCGGGCAAAAGCTCAAAGCTTATATAAAATGTGTAAGAGAGGATGGTAAAATCGATATTTCTCTATACCCGGCAGAAGGAAAGCGTGTTCAAGCTGCAACCGATAAAATCCTTTATATGCTTAGAGAATTAGGTGGAAAGCTTCCCTTTAATGATAAGACTTCGCCTGAGGATATCCAAAAGCACTTCGAGGTCAGCAAAAAAGTATTTAAAAAAGCAATAGGAGTACTCTATAAACAGCGTATAATAAGGATTACTGATACCGGTATAGAGTACGTTGCCAAGAAGAGTAATTATTAGTATTATCCCGCGCGGGTAGAAGACGCGGGCGTAGTACGCACTATTCTTTTTCTGTGCCATGTTGGCTTGGAAAAATGATGTGCAAGGTTAAATGGGGGTCCCATATGCATTCAGGAAAGATTAAGAAATTGGTTCGCGAAAGAGGCTTTGGTTTTATCAGTGATACTGATGGTACAGAGGTGTTCTTCCACAAGAATAGCCTTGTAGGTACTGAGTTTGATGCTTTAAACGGAACAGAAGAAGTTCAATTTGAAGTTGAGAAATCTCCAAAAGGCGCAAAAGCTGTTAATGTCAGCCTTTTGAATAAATAATCTATAAGTAAGAAAGCAATTTCTCTAAACGCGCTACTAAAGTTCTTCAAATTCACAAACTGCAAGAGTGATCTTGCGGTTTGTGAATAAATAAACGAAATAGCCATGCTTAGTGTAAAAACAGCTAAAACAAAACTACTAATTATTTGTAGCTTAAGTGCTTTAATTTTTAGCGGATGCGCCAGCACCGGTAACAGAGTGCATGGAAAAGGTGTGGCTTCCGGAAAATATAAAGATAAGGTTATCGGCATAAATGAATTTGAAGTTTCTTTTGTCGCTAATCATTTTGTCAGCGTAGCTAAAGCAAAAGATTTGGCATTGTTAAGATGCTCTACAATCAGCTTGGCCAATGGATATAAGTATTTTTCGATATTTAAACAAACATTAAAAAGAGAATTTTTTAATCGAAAATTAATTGTTAAGTCATCTATTGCCTGTTTTATTGAGATCCCGGAACCCGCGCTATCTGACGTTTATAATGCGAAAGCGGTAAAAGATTACATTCAGAATAAGTATAATGTTATTGACCGCGCAAAACCATTAAAGCAACCCAAAACCCCTTCTTCCAGCGAAACAGCAGCCCCTCAAAAAGAGCAAAAAAAGAGCCCATGAGGCTTGGTAAAAAAACAAATCATAGGAATTTCAAGCGCATGTTATTTTTTTCTTCATGCTTTATGTATGCTTTTTATGCCGCATAACATATTATTTTATAGTTTATTTATAGGAGTTTTTTTAGCTATTGCCATATTGATTGCAAAGTTTTGGGTTATCCCTGCCAGAGGTTTTATACAGCTAATCATTTTTACTTTCAGCGAATGGGCTTTTGTTTGCAATAAAGGAATTCCTTGTTCGAATTGCCTGCTTTCTTTTGGTATTTGCCCAATTGGGACTATACAACGCATAGCTTTTATACCAAGTTTCCCTTTTTATATCGTTTTATTCTTAGTCGCGGTTACGGGTTTAATTTTTGGTAGTTTGTTTTGCGCTTGGGCGTGTCCGGTAGGTTTTGTCCAAGACATATTGCAAGTGCCGCGCTTAACGAAAATAAAAATTGATAATAAATTAAATATAATCAGGTATTTTATTTTAGTTTTAGTAATTGTGTCAACATTACTTGAACTGCGATTCAATTTTTTAACAAAGAAGGGGATAGAGATATTTCAGGAGACAACTATTATCGTTGGCGGAATATTTCTTATCAGCGCAATTTTTATCAAAAGGCCGATTTGCCGTATATTTTGTCCGTTAGGCCTTATTTATGGTAAACTAAATAAAGTAAGTCCGATAAAAGTTGTTTTGGATAAAGAGAAATGTTTGGCTTGCGGAAGGTGCGCTAAAGCGTGTGTTTCAGATATAGAGCCAACAACACAAGTTAATCAAGATTTGTGTGTGAAATGTTTCAATTGCCTGAAAATATGTAATTTCAGGCAAAAATAATAATTTTCAGGAGTAAGTAGAGTGGAAGTTAAAATTATACGCAGCCGGAAAAGAAGGCGCACAGTAAGCGCGAAAATGGTTAACGATTGCCTGGTGGTGAGTGCGCCATCTTCGCTTTCTGAATCCTATCTTACCGAAATTGTTTCAGGTTTTAAATTAAAATTTGAAAAAAAGCGTTTAAAAGATGAGTTAAATAAAAACCAACCGCTTTCTGAAGTTGCCGGCCTTCTTAATGAAAAATATTTTAATAACCAATTGAAAATAAATTCCATTGAATATGTCAGCGGCCAGAACAGTAAATATGGCTGCTGCAATTATCGCACCGGCCATATCCGCGTATCGCATAAAGTTGGTTTAATGCCGGCTTGGGTAAGAGATTATGTTTTGATTCATGAGATGGCGCATTTATTAGAGCCTAATCATAGCAAAGCTTTTTGGGATATTGTTTATCGTTACAAATTATCCGAAAGGGCCCGCGGTTTTCTTATGGCAACGGGATTTAACATGGAACAAGAAGAAGGGGGTGGCAATGAAAGTTCTGATTGCGGCAATTGCTGAACATGCCTGGGTAGAAAACGGCTGTCTTTCGATATGCCGGACATTTGACGGTTTAAACGCGGCCAAATTTCCCTATACATTGCCGAGGATGAGTGTTGCTTTGAGGTTATTAATCGGCAGATCCGAAATAGGGGAGCATAAAATAAATATCGCCTTAGTTGATTCTGACGGAAAAAAACTAATGAATAGCGATATAAATATTAATTTTCAACCGCCGCAAAATTCCGCTCCGGAAAGCTCATCTTCTTTTGCGTTAAACGGACAAAATATTATTTTTGCAAAAGCCGGTGATTATGTGGTTAATATAATGGTTGACGGTAAAATCGAAGCCAGCGTGCCGATTTATGTAAGAGAGAATAAAAGTCAGGGTGGTATCAACATACCTGACCGTATCTAAATTATTTTCCTTCTAACGCGGCTTTCGCCAGGTCGCGCAGTTTTGCAAAATCAGCAGTTTGAAAATTAGTTGTTTCTATCGCGGGAAGAATTTTTAATTTAGCGGTTGTGTGTGTGGTAAATATCCAGCTGCCTCTTGGTATGGCTGTGCCGGTTCCTTCAAGCAGTATCGGCAATACAGGAACGCGTTCTTTTATCGCGAGCTTAAACGCGCCGTTATTAAAATCGCCCATTTCATCCGTTCTTGAGCGTGTCCCTTCAGGAAAAAACAAGACTGATACGCCGCTTCTTAGCCAATGCGCTGCTTCCCGGTAAATCTTTTTTATGCTTCCGAAATTTCCCCGTTCTAATTTTATGTGTTTGGCGAGTGCCAATGACCAGCCGACAAAAGGGAGTTTAAATAAACTTTTTTTAGCCACCCACTTAAACTGACATTTAAGCTGGTAGGCAAGTATAATGTCTGCTAAGCTTTGGTGGTTGGACACTATTATATAGGTGCGGCTTTTATCGATATTTTCTTTGCCGCTTACTGCAACGTGCCAGTAAGGATTTAGTTTTATTACCAGGTCTGACCACCAGAAACATTGGGCATGTACAATAGTGCGTTTTTTGTCAAAGGGATAAAGAATAATAGTAAAGAAAAGCATCGCAAAGTAGAGGAGAATCGTGAGGATGGAGCCGACAAACCAGATAACAAGCGATAAGATGATTTTTTTCATTGAGAAATATCATAAAGGGCAATACGGTTATTGTCAAGAAAAGTTGAACACGGATGCGCGCCTGCAGGATGGTTACGTCTGTTTGTCGTAAAGATAGGCTGTCTTGACTGTTTTCTCACAGCACCGCTTGCCCCGCCCCGGCGGGCGGGGCTTCGCTCGGAAAAAACCTTTTGCTCTTGTTGGCTTTTTTCAAAAGCCAACAAACCATGCCCGCAAAAGGTTTTTTTACGTGCTGTTCGAAAACAGCCAAGCCACCCGCTGGTTCAATAAGGAATGAAGGCGATAGTTCTTAAACAAAATAGAATTCTAAGCATCCCAAGAAAAGACAAAAAAGAATTATGAGCGATATAGCAATTTTTAGATAAAAACCGCCGTAAAGAAATGCGGGTGTTTGAGCTATTTCCTTAATAGTGTAGTTATATAGGGCGAGTTCCGCATTTTAGGCGGTTT
>JBAYMZ010000063.1:0-7274 GCA_041663385.1 Candidatus Omnitrophota bacterium | reverse complement strand
TTAAGGCAAGTTATAAATTTTTTATTTTCTTTGTGCAGCCCTATGCTCACACGGAAAAAATTTCTTAAACCCCAGCTGGTAAGGTCTCTTACAATAACCCCATTTTTTATAAAATAATTACAAAGCCCGGAAACACTTTTGCTAAAATTAATAAGAATAAAATTAGTAGCACTTTCTGTATAGCTGATATCCAGCTTCTTTAACTCATTATATAGATATTCTTTTTCTTTTCGCACGCAGAAAAGCACTTTTTTTAAAAAAGCTTCATTCCCGAGAGCAGCCTGAGCGGAAACTTGCGCGAACCTATTTATGTTAAAAGGATCCCTTAACTTATTAAGCATGCCGGCGATCTCTTCGGTGGTTACGCAATAACCTAAACGCAAGCCAGCAAGGCCATAAATCTTTGAAAAAGTCCGGCCGATAATAATATTTCCTCTTTTCCTTAAAAATTCTTTTGAGCGCGGAAAATCACTTGGAGCGAACTCAAAATATGCTTCATCAAAATAAATCAAGACATCTTTCGGTATTTTTTCAAGAAACTTCTCTACCTCTTTTTGGTTAACGTACGTACCTGTCGGATTATCTGGGTTGGCGATAAAAATTAGCTTGGTTTTTTTATTAACTCTTTCGGCTATAGAATCTAAATCATAACGCAGGTTTTTAAGCGGGACTACTACCACTTTTGCGCCTTGAATTTTAGCTTGTATTTCATACATCAAAAATGTGGGGTAGGAAATTATCACCTCATCATTTCCGCTTCCAATGATTGCCCGCAAAATAAGCATGATTATCTCATCAGAACCATTACCGAACACAATTTGTGACTCTTTTACCTTTAATCTCTTGGCAAGCAGGTTACGAAGGTAAAAACATCCTGATTCCGGATACCGGTTTATATTTTTTAATTCATCCAAAACCGCTTTTTTTATGTAAGACGGCGGGAATGGTATCTCGTTAGAGGCAAGCTTATAGACTTCTTTTAACCCCAAAGACCTTTTAACTTCTTCAATGGGTTTGCCTGGTTGGTATGGTTTAATTTTCTCTAATTCTTTCCTGAACATCATTTAACCCCTTTAGACAATAAAACAATTAATTTCTATGAATTTCGCGAAGCTAATTTCTCTTAATTTCGATTAATATTGATAGAAATTAAGGACTTGATAGAAATTTATTGTTTATCTTTACTCTATTTATGCTTCTTTCGGATACGAGCCTAAAATCTTAACGAATATACACTTTTTCGCCAATGCGCTTAAAACTTTTTGAACATGAGGCGAATTTCTATGCCCATGAAAATCTATAAAAAAGTAATACTCCCATGGTTTTTTCTTTGATGGCCGCGATTCTATTTTTGTAAGATTTATTTTATATTTTTTGAAGCTATACAAAACATCGTGAAGAGCTCCGACTTTATCTTTGGCCGAACATAGTATCGAAGTTTTATCATTTCCGGATAACCCGCTGTCGTTTTTAGCGATTATTAAAAAACGCGTAAGGTTCGAAGAAGAATCCTCAATCGTCGAAGCTATAATATTTAATTCATACAGCTCTGCCAATATTTTATTGCCAATGCAAGCACTTTGACGGTCTTTCTTTACCGCAAGCGCTGCTTTTGCGGTCGAAGAAACAGGAATAAGCTCGGCGCCGGGTAAATTACGCGAAAGCCACATACGGCATTGAGGAAAAACTTCCGCTTTGGAGTATACGCGTTTTATGCCGGATAAATTAATTTTCGCCAAAACAAGAAGCGAATGCGAAATATTTAAAGTTATCTCCGAACATATCTTCAGATTAGAATCAAAAAACATATCTAACGTATAATTAATGACCCCCTCGGTAGAATTTTCTATAGGTACAACTCCATATTGCGCTTGGTCTTTTTCAACTCTCGAGAAAACATCGCTTATACTTTCCGCGGATATATATTCTGTGTTTTTCCCGAAATTTTTTATTGCCGCCAGCTGCGTAAAAGTGCCTTGCGGGCCAAGATATGCAACCCTTAAGGTATTTCTTAACGCCCGGCAGGCAGAAAGAATTTCTTTAAAAATATTTTCTATATCCCAGGAAGAAAGCGGGCCCTTATTTAAAGTTTTAAGGCGTTTTAGAATATTTATTTCACGTTCTGCGGAATATGAGCTTAAATTATTCTTTACTTTAAGCTTACTGACTTCTATAACTTCTTTAGCTCTCGCGTTAAGAAGCTTCAGCATCTCATCATCAATAATATCGATTTTTTTTCTTAATTTGTCCAGCATCGTAACTCCTTTAATTATGCTTCCTCTTTGTTTTACACTCCTTCTCAGCTAACCTTAAAGAATCTATATGCCCTATATCAAACCATTTTCCTTTAAGCGTATAACCGAAAACTTCCGTTTCTGCTGTAAGCCATTTTACATATTTACCGGCTGCATCCTGATATTTATCCATACGCAAAAAAGTATCTAAGAATTTTAGCGAACTTTTCGGAAAATAATAAATACAGGCTGCCGCAAGCGTTGAAAAAGGCTTTTTGGGCTTCTCCTCTAATCTAACTATTCTGTTATCTTTATTCATTTTAACGATGCCATACCGTGAAGCTAATTTTTTACTTTTAACATCATAAATCCCGATACAAGGTTTATTTTTTATATACGCAGTTTCTAAAAAAGCTATTAAGTTGTCGGTAAATAAATTATCTCCACCAAGGATTAACCAATTATCCTTCTTCCCGGCTATACCAAATTTTATATCTTTTATGGCTCCTAATCTGTCTTCCGGGCTGTTAGAGCCATCATTGGCAATCCTCGCGCAAATATTATACTTTTTTTTCCAATTTATAAAATTATTATAAAATTTGTTGTTAGAAACAACGACCACTTCTTTAACTACAAAATCAGTTTTAAGGTTGTTTATCTTTTCAATTAATAAATTTATAAGCGGTTTTCCGCAAACAGGCACAAGCGGTTTTGGCAAATTTATGGTCAGAGGGTAAAGCCTTGTGCCGTATCCGGCAGCAAGAATGAGTATGCGTAGTTGTTTCATTTTAAAGCTTACACCAAAAGTATTTTGTCAAAATCATCTTGAAGTATTTTCTTTAATTCATCCTGGAGGTATTTTTCAACCTCTTTAGCAGTTGGAAGCTTTAGAGCATGTTCTGAAATAATTTTTGCATCCTGAAAATTAATATTTTTAATCAGCTCTTTTATCCTGGGCACGCGCGGTGGCGGCATGCTAAATTCATCAAGCTCAAAACCAAGAGTAAGAAAAGCAAACAAAGGCTCGCCTGCCATCTCTCCACACATACCGACCCAAATATTATTCTGATGCGCGGCATCTACAACGCTTTTAATTAAACGTAATACTGCCGGGTGTCCCGGTTCATAAAGATAAGCTACTTTTTCGTTTGTCCTGTCAACCGCTAAAGAATATTGTATTAAATCATTTGTTCCTATGCTAAAAAAATCACATTCTTTCGCAAGAGTATCCGCGGTCAAAGCCGCCGAAGGGATTTCAATCATTATTCCAACGGAAATTTTATCGTCAAAAAGAGTTCCTTCATGTTTTAATTCTTTTTTACATTCTTCAAGTATTTTTTTCGCTTCACGCAATTCCTCAATGCCGGAAATCATAGGAAACATAATTTTGACATTCCCCTCTACCGAAGCTCTGAGTATTGCTCTAAGCTGAGTTTTAAAAACATCCGGACGGGCAAGGCAAAACCTTATTGCTCGCCAGCCAAGAAACGGGCTCATTTCAACGGGAACCTGCGGTTGTGATATAAATTTGTCTCCGCCTATGTCAATCGTCCGTACAATAACTGAATACGGTTTCATCTTTTTCGAAACATTAAGATATGCCTTGTATTGCTCCTCCTCTGAGGGAAGATCGCTTCTGCCTAAAAACATATATTCTGTCCGGTAAAGGCCCACGCCCTCTGCTCCATACTCATGAGCCAGAGAAAGCTCTTCCGGAAATTCCACGTTAGCCGAAACTATAACTTCTCGTTTATCTTTTGTAGCAGCTTTTACCTTTGAGATATGTATAGTTTTTATATCTTTTGTTATCTTAGCTAATCTCTTCTGATATTCCTTTAGAATTTTTTCCGGAGGGTTTATCAACACTATCCCTTCGGAACCATCAACAACAAGCTTATCTCCGGTTTTTATATTTCTTGTAGCGGATTCTAAACCGACTACAGCCGGGATGCCTAAACTGCGCGCAATAATAGTTGTATGGGAAGTCCTTCCTCCAACATCCGTAACAAAACCTAAAATATTTTCCTTAGGTAAGCTCGCGGTTTGCGACGGCGCGAGATCATGAGCAACAATAATTACCTTTTCCTTTACTTCCTGAAAATTTGTTCCTTCTTTCTTAAGGAATTTTCTTAACACTCTTCGTGACACATCTTCAATATCTATAACACGCTCTCTTAAATATTCGTCTTCAAGCTTAAGAAGCGTATCTATATATTTCTTTATGCTTTGTGAAAAAGCATATTCAACATTAACTTTTTTATTTTTTATCTGCTGGATAATATCTTCAATAAGCACCCTGTCTTCAAGAACAAGTAAATGTGCTTCAAATACTTTCGCGTGATCAAATCCTAACTCATTAAGTATTTTTTTCTGTAATGTGGCTATTTCCTTGCGCGTCTCAATAAGAGCTTCTTCAAGACGGTAAATCTCCCTTGAAATATCTTCATGGGATATCTTTATTTTCGGCGCAGAAAGATCTTCTTTGCCAAGCAGTAGCGCCTTACCTATACCTATTCCGCCTGATGCGGCTATTCCTTTTAATCTATTCACCTGTCCTCCCTAAAAATTCTTTTAATTCGCTAAAGGCCTCCTGGGCGTCGACTCCTTCAACTATAATTTTGAGCGTAGAACCCGGATTAACTCCAAGGCTTAAAATCGCAATTATAGACTTACCATCTACCGCTTCTCCATCCTTTTCAAGCATTACTTTAGAATCAAATTTGCTTGCAATCTGCACCAGAAGCGCTGCCGGCCTTGCATGTAACCCATGCGGACTATTTACAATAATCTCCTCTTCAATCCTTTCCATTTTTTCTTATAATCGTTATATAACTCAATTACCACCTTGGCAGTTTTATCAGAATCATGATGCAGGTAATCTATCCTGCTTACCACATCTGCCTCAAAAACATTAACTCCAAACTTTCTCAATCTTTCTCTGTCGAAAATCACAGGAAAAGATTTTTCCTGTGAATAACGAAGAAGCAAATTGTAATCAAGGCGCCCGGAATTAACCAAACAATAATTTACGATATTTTTCTTAGAATGTGTTAAAAGCGCTTCAACATGATCAGCGACGGTAAAACCGTCTGTCTCTCCATGCTGGGTCATAACATTACACACATAAAGCTTTAATACATTTGTTTTTTCTATTTCTTCACTGATCTCATTTATAAGAACGTTTGGCATTATGCTTGTAAACAAACTCCCTGGCCCAAGTATAATTAAATCTGCTTCTCTTATAGCGGAAAGAGCTTCTGGATTTGCATGGGCATCGGGCGGTGAAAGATAAAGCTTCTTTATGGGTTCTGTTCCGTTAGAAATTTTATCTTCGCCTTCTTTTAAGCTCCCGTCATTATACTCAGCCTTAATGCGCATTTTATCAAGGCTTGACGGAACCACCTTGCCTCTTATGGCCAAAACTTTGCTTGAAGTTTTTATGGCATCCTCAAAACTTCCGGTAACCTGGGTCATCGCCGTAATAAAAAGATTTCCGAAACTATGCCCCTTTATGCCATCGCCTTCAGTAAAGCGATATTGAAAAAGATCTCTCATTAGTTGAGACGCTTCAGCAAGCGACACTAAACAGTTACGTATGTCACCCGGGGGAAGCATGCCAAATTCTTCACGCAGGCGGCCGGAAGAACCGCCTTCGTCCGCAACGGTAACTATCGCGATTATATTTGAGGTATATTCCTTAAGGCCGTATAAAATCGTGGAAAGCCCTGTGCCACCACCGATTGCTACTATTTTTGGGCCTTTTGATAAAAATCTTTTCTTGTAAATTATCTCTAATAAATCTTTCCCTTCATCAGGATATATGGCTTCAAAAAAGCTTTTTATTAAATATGCTGTCCCAAAAATGAATAAACCTATACCGATAGTAAATAAGGCCCTGTATATAATTATTGCCATTAATGATTGCTCCCGGGAGATGAGATGGGATGAGATGAGAATCATAAACACTCCCAAAAGAAGCAATACTATCCATCTTTTTATTCTGAGGCCTGGATAAAACCACCTTGTTATTTTAATAAATCTGTTCATAAATATTCAGAAGCTTAATCTTTTGCAATGTACCAAAAAATTATAGCATAGCGCCTATATTTTTTTCTATTAATATTCACACCAAAACAAACGAACTGATCTAAATGGTGCTTATCTAATTATCTGTTGCTGCTTACTAATGAGGGCGAGGACATCTTCGCTGCCAGTGGCATTCTTTAGTTGTTGTACAAAATATTTATCACGCAGCATTCTTGCTAAGAAAGCAAGCATCTTCAAATGCAAACCAGCCTCTTTTTGATTGGAAAGGAGAAGCGCAATGATATTCACGGGTTCTTGGTCGAGAGAATCAAACTCAACGCCCTCCTTAGAAACAACAAAACATATTACAATGCTTTTTACTGAAGTTATTCGCGCGTGAGGAAGAGCAATATGGCCGCCTATAGCGGTAGAACCCATGTTTTCTCTTTGAAGTAAATTTTTTAAAATTTCTTTCTCAGTATCCTTGCTTATCTTTTTTTTGGCAACTAAGTGCTCTAAAATAGTAGCCAGTATTTTCTTTTTTGTTTTTTGCTTTAAGCCGACAAGAATACTATTCTTGTCTAAATAATCTAAAATATTCATGTCCATAATTAATTAATATTATTAGTCACAAACAGTTTTCTCGCGCTTGTTTCTTGTTCGCGATAATTGTCATATTGCCCCCGCCTCACAGAAAATGCTGAAAAATTCTCTTCGATAATTTTTCAGCTTTCGGCGGGGTTAATTCACTCTATCATTTTTCCTTCGCCACAAAGGCTCGGAAAAATGATGAGTTCATTAAAAGCGGGCGATGGGTCAAAACCCTTGCGCGAAGCGCAAGTTTCTTTCTGGTTTTGCCCCAACCTGTCACCGCACAAAGCAAACTTTTGCGCGTAATAAACAGTTATCAAACAAACACAAGATTTACAAAGCGGGCGATGGGAATTGAACCCACAACCTTCACGTTGGCAACGTGACGCTCTAGCCGGTTGAGCTACACCCGCGAAAAAAACA
>JBAYMZ010000062.1:0-7349 GCA_041663385.1 Candidatus Omnitrophota bacterium | reverse complement strand
GACGATAGACGAAAGACGAGGGACGAAAATCGTCCTTCGTCCAAGCAAAGCGAACGTCCTTCGTCTATCATAATTATGATGAGTACGCAACGAGATTATTACGAAATATTGGGCTTAAGTAAAGGTGCTTCTGTTGAGGAGATAAAGCGGGCATACCGGCAGCTTGTTATGCAGTATCATCCTGACAGGGTAGCACCGGAAAAGAAGAAAGAAGCTGAAGAGAAATTTAAAGAGCTTTCCGAAGCTTATGCTGTTTTGAGCGATCCCAAGAAAAAAGAACTTTATGACCAGTACGGCCATTCCGGAGTTGATTCGCGGTATTCCACGGAAGATATTTTTAAAAACGCGGATTTTTCGGACATGTTTAGAGGTAGAGGCGACCTGGGAAGCATATTTGAAGATTTGTTTTCAGGTTTTGGGTTCGAGGATATTAGCGGCGGCGGTTACGGCAATACATCACGCCGACGTCATGGCGAAGATGTTCATTTTGAAATGTCTATAATGCTTGAAGAGGCAGCTCTTGGTACAGAAAAAGAAATTTCTTTTTATCATTATGAAAATTGTTCTCAATGTAAAGGTACCGGTGCCCAGCCTGGCTCAAAAAAAGAAACCTGTCCGACTTGTCGCGGAAGAGGAGTCGTTTCCAACAGAATGGGGCCTTTAAGTTTTTCGCAAACTTGCCCTTCATGCAGAGGTGAAGGCGCGATGGTAAGGAATCGTTGCGGCAAATGTTCCGGCGAGGGCAGAATCAAGGTTAAAAAACAGGTAAAAGTAACTGTTCCTCAAGGAGTGGATTCCGGTTCGATATTACGCTTAAAGGAAGAAGGTAATTATGGTGACGGCGGATTTGGTGATTTATATCTTCATATCAGCGTAAAACCGCATTCCAAATTTGAAAGAGAAGGCGATGATATTAAATGTAAAATAACCATCAGCGTGTTTAAGGCGATGCTCGGAGCGGAAGTTGAAGTGCCTACATTATTTGGCGATGTGAAGATGAATATCCCTGCCGGTACACAGCCCAATGCTATTTTTCGTTTAAGAGGAAAGGGCCTGGTAAATTTACGCAGTAAACGGCTGGGCGATGAATTGGTTGAGGTAGGAATTGAAATTCCTAAAAAATTATCTTTACGTGAGAAGAATATTCTTATAGAATTAGCTAAATTTAAAGGGGAGAGTGCTTAAATGCCTACATATGATTATGAATGCCAGAAGTGTGGATATCACTTTGAAGCTTTTCACAAGATAGATCATCGTCTAAAAGAATGCCCAAAATGTAAGGGCAGTGTTAAGAAAAAAATCGGTGCGGGTTCAGGCGTAATTTTTAAAGGCAGCGGATTTTATGAAACCGATTACAAGAAAGGCGGCCAAGGCAAATCCTGCGATTGCCCTAAGAGCAAAACCTGCAATAAGAAGTAAATATTAGGAGTGAAGGCGAGGTGTGGAATTTGAAAATAGAAGAGTGAAGATAGAAGTTCGATGTTTTTCTTTTTCCTTCTATTTTCTATCATCTATCATCCATCTTCGTAATTTCTGTAAAATAAAACACAAATGCCAAATATGATTAAAAGTTTTAGAGCTACCTACTATAATCCTGCGACAATTAAAAACTTATCTTCAGTTGCCTGTCCGCCGTATGATGTCATCAGCAAAAAGCAGCTTTCTATTTTAAGGAAAAAATCCCCGTATAATTATTCCAATCTTCTTCTTGCTGATAATAATAATTACCAAGAAGTGGGGGCAAGGCTTCGTAAATGGATTCAAGACCAAATACTGATAAACGATAAAGAGGAATGCCTGTATCTTTATGAACAGGCTTTTTTGGTTGCCGGTAAAAAATACAAACGTTTCGGAATCCTTGGCCTGCTTAATATGGACAAGAAAGGCACAGTTTTTCCGCATGAGTACACTTTAAGCGCGCCAAAAGAAGACCGGAAAAAAATGATACGTGAAGTCGAGGCGAATTTGAGCCCGATATTTGTAATGGTTCCGAAGGTATTGAAGTATTTTCACGGTATTTATAATTCTTATTCGCGGACAAAACCTTTTGAAAGATTTAATGATTTAGACGGCAACGATAATAAAATCTGGAAAATCAGCGACAAGAAAACAATCGAAAAACTTTGCAAAGAAATAGAAGGCAATAATCTTGTGATTGCTGATGGGCATCATCGTTTTGAAATTTCCTATGACTATTTTAAAAACAACAAAGGCCGTTTCGAAAATTTAAATTATATTCTTGCCTATATAACTGATGCCCAGGATGGGCTTGTTGTCCTCCCTACGCACAGGGTGGTGTCGTTAGAGGATAAAAACGCGATTTTTTCAGATAAGGTAAAGAATTATTTTAATTCGCAGGAAGTAAAAAATATAAATGTTTTAGAACAAAAGCTTAAAAAACAAAAAAACTTTGCCTTTGGAGTTTGTTTTCAAAACAGAGTTTATCTTTTAAAATTAAAAAATGTAAAAATACTTGATAAGCTTTTTAAGGGCTCGGTATATAAAAAGCTTGATACTTACTTGCTTCATCAATTTGTTTTTAATATGATTAAGATAAAAGGAAATATAGAATATACGCACGATTTAAAAGAAGCGGAAAAACTAGCCAGGAAAGATAAGGCCGCGTTTATCCTGAAGCCGGTAGCTCTTTCGGCGGTTTTTGATATTGCTAACAAAGGGTATCGTCTTCCGCAAAAATCTACGTATTTTTATCCGAAAGCTTACTGCGGCATGTTGCTGCGGCGTTTCGGTGTGTAAGCTATGAGAATTTTTAAAAAACCTTTACGTTATACGCTGGCAAAGAGAAAAAAAGAGATGCCTGATGGCCTTTGGAGCAAATGCCCAAGCTGTTCGCATCTTATTTTTAATAAGATACTTCAGGAGAATTTAAAAGTTTGCTCTAAATGTAATTACCATTTTTCGCTTACCTGTTGGGAAAGGGTGGAGTTGCTTGTAGATTGCGGTAGCTTTACGGAATTTTACAAAGATATGGAATCATTGGACCCGCTTTTATTTTCCGGGCCAAAATCATATAAAGAGAAGCTGAAAGAGGATACGGAGTTAACCGGATTAAAGGACGCGATAATAGTCGGAGAAGCAAAGATAGATAAAAAAGGCATAGCGCTTGGCGTGACTGATTCCCGTTTTATTATGGGTTCCATGGGCTCAGTCGTTGGCGAAAAAGTCGCGCGCCTCATAGAGCACGCGATTGAGAAAAAAATACCGGTTATTATAGTCTCTGGTTCAGGAGGGGGGGCTAGAATGTATGAGGGTATGCTTAGCCTTATGCAAATGGCAAAAACCTGCGGCGCGCTTTCACGTTTGAGAGAGGCCCGCCTGCCTTTTCTTTCGGTGCTTACTCACCCGACCATGGGTGGGGTTATGGCATCTTTTGCCGGCGTTGGAGATGTTATTATTGCTGAACCAGGCGCGTTAATAGGTTTTGCCGGCCCGCGTGTTATAAAACAGACCATAAAACAAGATTTGCTTAAAGGCTTTCAGACTTCTGAATTTAACCTTGAGCACGGCCTTATAGATATGATAATAAGCAGAAAAGATTTAAAATCAACAATATCAAAATTATTATTTTATTTAGCTTGACATAGAGTCCTTAGAAAACTAAAATTGTAAAATATTCTTTCAAATAACCAAATTTCAAGATACGATAATCCTAAAAAAATTATGGCACAAGTAAGTTTAAAAAATGTAGTTAAACGTTATAACAGCGAATCCACAGCCGTGAAGAACGTGAGTTTGGGTGTAGAGAATAAGGAATTTCTTGTTCTTCTTGGCCCGTCAGGCTGTGGCAAATCAACTACCTTGCGCATGATCGCCGGCCTTGAGGCTCCCACTGAAGGCGATATTTATATAGCTGACAGATTGGTCAATAATGTTCCTGCCAAAGACCGTAATATTGCTATGGTTTTTCAGAATTACGCGCTTTATCCGCATATGAGCGTTTACGAAAACATGGCGTTTGCGCTTAAGCTTCGTAACTATGCCAAAGTTGATATAGAGAAACGCGTTAAAGAAGCCGCACAAATTTTAAGTATTACGCATTTATTAAAACGCCGGCCGCGTGAACTTTCCGGCGGAGAAAGACAGAGGGTTGCTGTGGGCAGGGCAATCGTGAGAAAACCGCTTGTTTTTTTATTTGATGAACCTCTCAGCAATCTTGACGCGAAACTACGCGTTCAAATGCGTACGGAAATTCATAAACTGCATTTGAAGATTCAAACTACGATGATTTATGTTACGCATGACCAGACTGAAGCCATGACCCTTGGCGACCGTATCGCGGTCATGAAGGACGGAGATCTTCTTCAGCTGGACACGCCTTTAAATGTATACAATAATCCGGTCAATAAATTTGTTGCCGGCTTTATCGGTTCTCCCCCGATGAATTTTATGAAGGGGAAAATTATTAAGAAAAACAACGGGCTTTATTTTGACGAAGGAAATTTCAAAATACGGATATTGGAAGCAATGTATCCTAAGTTGAATGGTTATGTAGAAAAAGAAGTTTTTTGCGGTTTCAGGCCCGAAAATGTTTATGACAAGTTATTTGCTTCTAACTCCACACCGGAAAACACAGTTGCGGTAATCTGCGATGTCGTTGAAACAATGGGCTCAGAAAATTATATATATTTGTCAACCGGCAAACATATTTTTATTGCGGTGGTTGAAGCGACAAATATACCTTCTATCGGAAGCATGATAGAAGTTGTTTTTGATATGAAGCGGGTTCATTTTTTTGATACCTCTACAGAAGCGACCATTGTATAACCTTGTCTCATGCGTAAGCTTACTGTTTTTCTCAATTCTTGCCTTAAGTGCTGCCGCTTTAGGAAAAATTGCCCTTTTATCTTTTCTGCCGGTAATACTCATATTCTTTATTTTATTCCTTTTATTTAATAAATTTAGAGCAAGATTGCTTTGTAATTTTCGTAATGAATCGGAAAATTTACAGGAAAAGATTAATCTCCTTGGTCAGGACATTTTAGAAAAAAAGAAAATCTTTGATACTCTCCCGGCAAAAAACGACAAAATAACCTCGCTTTTCGACATTTCTAACGAACTTTTTGAATTGTATAAACCGGTAGAAGTTTTGAATTATCTTATTTCCGCTTCGGAAAAATTATTTCCTTTTGCGGATAATATTTTGCTTTTTGAGCTGAGCAGCAACTCATTAAAACTTACGCTTTCCCATAAAAAAGAGGATTGCGTAATCAAAGAAAAGGCCGGAGACATAATCGAAAAATGGTTGCTCAGGCATAATCAGTCTTTGCTTGTCGAAGATATTTTTAAGGATTTCAGGTTTGACTATAATAAAGTAACCGCGTTTCGCGAAAGAAAGATGCGTTCATTTATCGCGAGCCCTATTTCGGTAGGGGATAGTATTCTTGGTTCCGTGCGTATCGAGAGCAAGGTTCCTTTGCGTTTTTCCATGGATGACTCGCGTTACCTTCGTGATATTTGTGACCTTGGCGCGGTTGTTTTGGAAAGAGCGAATCTTTTTGCAAAAGCTGAAGAGCTGGCCATAAAAGATTCGTTAACCTCACTGTATTTGAAAGATTATTTTTTTATTCGCGTTAAAGAAGAATTGAAAAGAGCGAAATATAAAAAATCGCATCTTGGGGTATTGATGGTTGATATCGATGATTTTAAAAATATAAATGACACTTACGGGCATATCGTCGGAGATATTGTGCTTAAACAAATGTCAAAAGTTTTAGCCGGCATTATACCGGAAGCCGAGGGGATAATTGCCAGGTTTGGCGGTGAAGAGTTTATTGTCGCGCTTATTGAATGCAGCCAGGAGAAAATAATTAAAACAGGGGAGGCGATTATTGCCGCTTTATCCAAAGACAAAATAAATTTTCGCAGAAAAAATATAGATTTTACAGTTTCTATTGGCGCGGCATTATATCCGGAGGATGCCTTGGATGAAGTTGATTTGGCAGGTAAGGCTGATTCCCGTTTGTATAAAGCAAAAAGAGAAGGTAAAAATCGATTATGTTATACTGGATAATAATAATTTTGGCATTATTTTTGTTTATCGCGGTAGAATTAAAAATTTTACGAAAAGTTGCTGCCGAGGATAGTAAAGCAAAGAAAGAACTGCTTGATAAAATGGCGGTTCTCCATGAAGAGATTGCCCCTTTACGTAAAAAAATCGACGCTTTAGAGCTGGAAAATCTTGAGCATTTCTTTTTTTATGATTTGATGCGCAAACTCGCTCCGTTTCTTGATAAGAAAAGCCTTTCCAAAGTTTTCCTGGAAGAAATAAGATATCTTGGAGAAGCAGAAATCGTAGAGCCGCCAAAACTTACAAATGCGGCAGATTGTCTTAGCTTTTCATTAGGGAATGAGGAAAATATATACATAAAAACAAAATCCAAAAAAATTTACAGATATCAAAATGTCCTTAGCAAAATGCTTGGGCTTTGCGCGGAAAGAGTGGATCTTTATGATAAGTTCCAGCAGCTTTCGATTTATGATTCTTTGACAGAATGCTATAACCGCCGGTATTTTACAATGCGGCTACTCGAGGAATTTTCCCGCGCGCAGAAATTTTCTTTAAATATTTCCTTTATTATGACTGATATAGACAATTTTAAAAAAATAAATGATACTTACGGGCATTTAGTGGGTGACGTAGTGCTTAAGGAAATCGCAAAAGTTATTAAAGAGAACGTAAGAGAAATAGATTCTGTGGCGCGGCTGGGAGGAGAGGAATTCGCGATAATATTTCCTGAAACTGATAAAACCGCGGCCATAATTGTTGCGGAAAGAATCAGAAGTAGAATTTCTCAAAAAATCATTAAGGCGTTTGATGAAGTTTTAGGGGTAACTATAAGCGCGGGTGTTGCGTCTTTTCCCCAGAATACATTATACTCGGACGTTCTTATGGAAATAGCTGATAAAGCGCTTTATCAGGCAAAGCAAGCCGGCAAAAACCAAGTCTCCTGGTTCTAACCTTTAACTCTAAATTCTAAATTTCATACTTGTTGTAAAAATAGGCTGTCTTGTCCTGTTCCTCGCAGGGACACATAACTTTTTCCAGCGGGCGGCTTGGCTGCTTTCTCACAGCAACGCTCGCCAGCCCCAGCGTGGCTGGCTTCGCTCGGAAAAAACCTTTTGCTCTTGCCGGCTTTTTTTAAAAAGCCGGCAAACCATGCCTGCAAAAGGTTTTTTTACGTGCTGTTCAAAAACAGCCAAGCCATCCGCTGGTTCGATAGAAGACAGGAATGAAATTGATAATTTAAGCTTTGCCGGAAAAGCCAAAAAAGAATTATGAGCGATATAGCAATTTTTAGATAAAAACCGCCGTAAAGAAATGCGGGTGT
>JBAYMZ010000061.1:0-7435 GCA_041663385.1 Candidatus Omnitrophota bacterium | reverse complement strand
TTTTTATTGTTATTTTCAACCTGCATATACCTGTTTACCACCTTAGGCATTGGCTTATTTATTTCTACCATATCTGCTACTCAGCAGGAAGCCATGATGTCGGTTTTTCTTTTTTATATGCCGACAATACTGCTTTCCGGATTTGCGTATCCAATAGCCAATATGCCGAAAATTATTCAGTGGTTTACTTTTTTAAATCCTTTACGGTATTTTATGGTGGTGATTAGAAGTATATTTTTAAAAGGGGTAGGATTAGAGATTCTTTGGACTCAACTGGTGCCGCTTTTTATTATGGGGATGCTGGTTGTCGGATTCAGTGCCTTGCGCTTTCGCAAGAGTTTGGGATAATAAAGCCTTTCACTAATTCCCAAGCGGCACACCACATAATCCCCGCCTTAAATTCCAAGGTTTTGGGGCCGCGGGGAATAAATTTAAAACACAATGGAAAAGCCTATATTTTTTAATTCAATAACTATAAAATTGCCTAAAGAAAAAATTTATAAACGTCTTGGCTATAAAAGCAAAGTGACGCGGCTTTCAAAAATAAAACAAAAAGAAATAGAAAAATATATCCGCGACGCGCTTTTGTTTATTGAATTAAAAGGCGCGGCGTTAATAACTAAAATTGAAAGAAAGCCCAAAGGCGCGGCAATAGGAGGAAAAGTTTTTAAAAGCAAATTACTTTTAGCTTTATTAAAAAATAGCGCCGATGTTTTATTGTGTGGGGTAACCGCCGGCAGCCGGATAATGGATGAAATAAAAAAGTGTGAGCAGTTGGATTTAACGCGCGCGGTTATTTTTGATGCTGTGGCAAGTGAAATGGCTGACAGCGCTTTTAGCTGGATTACTGATTATTTTAACCGTGGCATGCTTAAAGAAAGAAAGTGCCTTACAAAAAAAAGAATTTCTTGCGGCTATCATGATTTTTCAATAAAATACCAGAAAGATATTTATAATTTACTGAAAATTAAAAAAATCGGAGTAGGAATAACTAAAAGTTATATGCTTTTGCCTGAGAAATCAGCAACAGCGGTTTTGGGTGTAATAGATATATAGGTTACGAAGGTTACATTTTAATCACGAAGTTTTTAGTGTAACTTTCGTAACTTCCCGTAACATTCGTAACCTACGTAACATAACGGATGGCTTAATTTATGAGCACTAAAGACAAGTTAAAATATCTTTTGAAGAAGCGCGTGGTTATGCTTGACGGAGCTATGGGCACAGAGCTTCACAAGCGCGGCATGCCGCAAGGTGTGGTTCCTGAAATTTGGGCCTTGGAAAATCCTGAAATCTTAAAGCAAATCCATGGAGAATATGTAAAAGCTGGATCGGATATTATTTATACTTCTACTTTTGGGGCAAACCGGATTAAACTCCGCGAGCATAAAATTAAAAACGTAAAAGAAGTAAATAGAGGGTTATGCTGTCTGGCAAAAGAGGCTGCAGGAAAGAATTGTTTTGTTGCAGGAGACATCGGGCCATTGGGAGAATTTATAAAACCTTTTGGCGGCCTTGATTTCGAAGAAGCAGTGGATATTTTTAAGGAACAAGTGAAAGCCCTTATCTTTGGCGGTGCTGACTTATTTGTTATTGAAACAATGATGGATATTCAAGAAGCAAGAGCCGCGCTTATTGCCGTGCGTGAGCTTTGCGATAAATTTACTATTGTTACCATGACTTTTGAATTATCCGGACGGACCCTGAATGGTACAACGCCTCTTAGCGCTCTAATTACATTACAAAGTTTGGGCGCGGACGCAGTGGGAGCGAATTGTTCTACCGGCCCATCCGATATGTTGAAAGTTGTTTCAGCGCTTAAACCATACGCGAAAGTATTCCTTGCGGCAAAACCTAACGCTGGCTTACCGAAGCTTGTTAACGGCCACACTACTTTTGATATGTCTCCGGTTCAGTTTGGCGGATTTGCCCAAAAATTTGTTTTGGCTGGAATAAATATGTTTGGAGGCTGCTGTGGAACAACGCCAGAACACATCTATGAAGCTAAGCATAAAATAATAAATAAAAAACCGGTTATGCTATTAAGGGATTCCCTAAGCGCTTTATCTTCAGCAAGGGGTTCTTTGATTTTAGAAAATCATAAAGCTGTGCTTGTGGCAGGAGAAAGCATAAATCCAACCGGCAAGCCGGACTTCCAACAAGAATTAAAAACAGGCAAGGTTGCTCTTGTGAAAAAATTTGCCAAAGAACAGGAATCATCCGGGGCACGGTTACTTGATGTTAATGTGGGTATGCCGGAAATTGACGAAGTAAAAACCATGATTGAGGCAATCTCGGCGCTAGCTTTAATCACGGAATTGCCGCTAGTAATTGATTCTTCAAACATAAAAGTTATAGAAAAAGCGCTCCGGTTTTATCCGGGAAGAGCTTTGATAAATTCTATTTCCGCAGAAGGAGAAAAAATCAGGCTTTTACTGCCTGTTGCCAAAAAATACGGCGCAATGTTTATCGCCCTGCCGATAGCTGGCAAATCCATGCCGGTTAATTTCCAGGAACGCAAAAAAATAATCGAAAAAATTTTTAACACAGCAAAGAAAGCAGGTTTTAACAAACAAGACATAATAGTTGATGGACTGGTGATGACGGTTTCTTCTAAACCTAAGGCGGCTCTTGAGGTGCTTAAAACTATCGAGTGGTGTAAAAAGGTTTTTAAAGCCGCGACCATCATAGGGCTTTCTAATATTTCTTTTGGTTTGCCAAAGAGAAGCGTTATAAATACAACTTTTTTGAATATGGCAAAAGAAAGAGGATTAACTCTCGCGATTGCCAATCCTTTACAGAATAAAAAAACTGTAGATAAATTAGCGAAAAATCTTTTACTGGATAAGGCGAATTCAGCAGCGAAATACATAAAACACTATTCGGGTGTCAGCGTGGTTAAAGAAAAAACCAGTGCAAAGAAGCTTTCTCTGAAAGAGGAGATTTCTTTGTCTATCATTGAAGGTAACCGGCAGGATATCGCCAGTTTTATTCATAAGGCTTTGAACGATGGAGAAAATCCATTGGCTATTATGCAGGAAGTGATGATACCGGCGATAGTAAAGGTCGGTGAACTTTTCGAAAAGAAAGAATATTTCCTACCCCAACTTATTTCAAGCGCGGAAACTATGAAAAAGGCGGCGGAGATTTTACGGCCGTGCATTAAAGGTAAATCAGAAAAAAGTAAACATGCAATTATAATGCTTGCGACAGTCGAAGGGGATATTCATGATATCGGAAAAAATATTGTCGCGCTTTTACTTGAGAACCATGGTTTTAAGATTGTTGATTTAGGAAAAGACGTGTCTTGTGAAAAAATAATAAAAGCGATAAAAATACATAAGCCGGATATCGTTGGATTGTCCGCGTTAATGACAACAACTATGGTCAATATGAAAAAAATTTTAGAACAAGCCCGCCTGGAAAAATTAAATTGTAAATTTATGATTGGTGGAGCGGTTGTCACTAGAGATTACGCGGAAAAAATTAATGCTGCTTACGCTAAAGACGGGGTTCAGGCTGTTTCTGTCGCGAGAAGCTTAACCTCTTTGAAATAAGCAATGAGTCTAACGGAAATAAAGAAAAAATTAAAGCAATATAGCAGCAGGGAAAGAGCTAAAAACCTGCAAAGATTTTTTAAAACCGCTCCCGGTGAGTATGGCTATGGTGATATATTTATCGGATTAACTGTCCCACAGATAAGAGAAATAGCGAAAGAGCACAAAGAGATCAGCCTCCGGGATACCCTCCGGTTATTAAAGTCCCCGATACACGAAGAAAGGCTTCTTTCTTTAATCATTCTGGTTTCAAAGTTTAAGGAAGGCACCAGCAGTGACAGAAAGCGCATATACTATTCCTATCTTAAAAACACGAAATACATAAATAATTGGGATTTGGTTGATTTGACTGCGCATCATATCGTCGGTGGTTTTTTAAAGGACAATAAGCATGATAAGTTATATGAACTTGTTACGTCGAAAGATTTGTGGGAGAGAAGGATTGCTGTGGTTTCTACGTTTCATTTTATAAAGAATAATTCTTTTACAGATATCCTGAAGATCGCAAAAATTCTTTTAAACGATAAAGAGGATTTGATCCATAAGGCAACTGGCTGGATGCTGAGGGAGGTTGCTAAAAAAGATAAGAAGTTAGTTGAAGATTTTTTATTAGAGCACCATAAGCGTATGCCGCGGACTATGCTTAGGTATGCGATTGAGCGATTTCCTGAGAATGAACGCCAAAAATATCTTAAGAAAAATGGATAAAAAAATACTTATTGTTTACTATTCTCTTGATGGCAATACCCGTTTTGTCGCGGAAAATATTGCTAAAAACATCAATGCTGATTTATTGGAATTAAAGCCGATAAAAGAAGGAGTCCCCAGAAATTTTGCGAAATATTTTTGGGGCGGAAGGCAGGTCTATATGAAACAAAAACCGCTTCTTTGCGATTTTGGATTAAATCCTGGAAATTATGAGATAATCTTTATCGGGACTCCGGTGTGGGCTTTTAATTATACACCGGTTATCGCATCTTTTTTTGACAAGGTTAAATTGGAGAAAAAGAAAATAGCTTTATTCTGCTGTTCCGGTGGTGTAAAGGGAAAAACTTTTGAAAAAATGAAAGAAAAACTTTGTAACAATGAGTTTATTGGCGAGTTCCATCTTTTTGAACCCCTGTTTAATAAAAAAAGGAGTGCATTGAAAATAAAAAAATGGGTAGAAAAGCTTAACCTGATTTTCCGAGATTCTCCAGGCCCCAATTTATAATTTTCGAGTAGCATCTTGAGCGCTTAGCTAATTTGTGATATACTTTTAAATATGTTAGAAGACAAACTTTATAAAGATTACGTCGAAGCCATGAAGGCAAAAAACCGCCAAAAGAGCGATTTTTTAAGCTTTGTCCGCGCGGAGCTAAAAAACACCGCAATAAATCTCAAAAAAGATAAACTTGATGATGCGGAAGTTTTAAATGTCATCAAAAAACAAAAGAAACAGCTTGAAGAAGCCAAAGAAACCATAAAAGACGGGCAAAGAGAGGAAACGCGCCAAGCCCTAATAAAGGAAATTGCCATACTTGAAGAATACCTGCCAAAACAACTTTCTGAAAGTGAATTAACTTCCGTAATTGAGCAAGTCATAAAAGATACCGGTGCGGCATCAATGAAAGATATGGGCAAAGTCATGAAAGAGGTTGTTGCCAAAGTCGGCGCTGCTGCTGATTCCAAAAAAATAAGCGATATCGTTAAGGCAAAATTAACACCGCAAAGCCGTTAGATGAACACCGCAAAATCGCAAAAACCCGCAAAAGCGCAAAAAAAATCATTGCATAAAAAGTATATGGGTATGGCTGTCAGTAAGGCCAGAGAAAATCTTGTCAAAATGGAAGGCGGGCCGTTTGGCGCTTGTATAGTAAAGGGAGACAGGGTTATTGCGGTTGCGCGGAATACTGTTTTAAAAAATGACGCAACCTGCCATGCAGAAATAAATGCCATACGCCTTGCATCGAAGAAACTCAAAACCTATGATTTATCAGGGAGCGTAATTTATTCAACAACTGAGCCGTGTCCGATGTGTTTTAGCGCAATTCATTGGGCAAAGATTAATTCGATAATTTACGGAAACAATATTGCCGATGCCAAAAGGATAGGATTTGATGAGCTTTGCATCTCGAACGTCTCCATGAAGAAGCAAGGCAGGGCCAAAATTAAAATTATTGGCGGTGTTTTACGCAGCGATTGTAATCGTTTATTCTGCGACTGGTCAGCACTTTCCAATAAGCAGCTATATTAGAAAACTTCAGGGGTTAGAGTCGTGTGGTTTACCTGCCAATATTTTTTTAACAAAAAACTAATCGTTCAAGGGAACGAGAAGTTATAAAACAGGTTGGATAATACTGTTGTTAGAAGATTTTTTTATTTAGTAGTTTAGTGACTTTTTCCATTTTTGCCGGATAAGCATAGTAGATAAGCAAGCATAATAATATTCCTGGAATAATAACGCAGATAATCACTGATGCCACAATATAATTCCAGCCAATTTTTTCAAATCTTTGCAGGAAAATCACTGATTGATCAAATAGCCACTTAGCGTAGATTCTTGGGTTTTTTATGGTTAAGCAAAAAACCAATAGGCCAAGGATAAAGGCAATCTTTGATATATGTTTTTTAATTATTTTGTCAATTAAGCAGATAAATATAAAGGGTATCAGGATATAATAAGTAATGATATTGATTTCCTTGTAAGTAAGGCCTGTTATCATTGAAAGAAATAGCAAAAAATAATAAACAATACTGAATATGATTTGCATTGGTTTATAGTAAAATTTTTAAGTATAATAAAAAAAGTAAGTGTATTTAATGCGCTAACTTGATGAACTCCAGAATAACGTGTGCTAATGCCCACACTGAGAAACATAGCGTATAAGTAGACATTGGAAATAATAGAAACCAAAATAGAAAATCAGCTTTCGATAATTCTTTGAGCCCGCCAATTTTTTTTCTCAAGATAAACATTATGAAAAGAAATAGAGAACTTAAAAATCCAATAAATATAAGTAAAAACAAATAAATCCAGCATAGTAACCCCGTTCCAAAACCGCGTCCAAACTCAGGCGAAGGTTCTGTGTATTGTTCAAGCAGCCAGGATAGTAGAACTGTTGCAACTAAAACTATCGCCGACAGAATAATAAAACTAATCTTTTTGTTAATTTTTTTCATAACCTTACCGGAACAGTTAATATACGAAATCCGCTTTTCTAAAAATCAAAATAAAGATTAACACATTATGGATATTTTTGCAATGGTTTCAGAGGTCAGGGGTCAGGTGACAGGGAACAGGATTATGGTTTAGATTGCACTGAACCCTGCACCCTGCACCCTGTTCCTGAATTAATTTGACATATATAGGTATATTATATATAATCTACCAAACATGAGTCGCGAAAAATTAGACAAAATTAAGGCAAATTTCGGCAATCCTTTCGCAGAAACCGCTTTTGATAAGCCGGCTACCATTAAGGAAATCCTTGATTCTTTTGAGGAAAATAAGGTGGTTAGCGTTGCCGGAAGGCTAATGACGAAAAGAGAGCACGGAAAATCAAGCTTTGCTAACCTTGCGGATCAAACCGGTAAAATTCAGGTTTATGCCCGGTTAGATATCTTGGGGAAAAATTATGAACTTTTTAAAGATCTGGATATGGGCGATATCGTTGGCGTTAAAGGCAAACTTTTTAAAACCCACACCGGAGAACTCACAATACTTGTAGATGAACTTAAATTGCTTTCTAAAATAATTTTGCCACTACCTGAGAAATGGCATGGTTTGCGCGATGTTGAAGTACGTTACCGTCAGCGTTATCTTGACCTGATTTCAAACCCGGAAGTTATGGCGACATTCCAGAAACGTTCCCGTATTATTTTACTTGTCCGGGATT
>JBAYMZ010000060.1:0-7437 GCA_041663385.1 Candidatus Omnitrophota bacterium | reverse complement strand
TAATGCTGTCATACATGATTTAGGTGATTTAGAGAGCGCTAAGTTACTAGTTTCATTTCCTGTGGAGCAAAGCCGTCCTGGTACAGGCAGAAAAACCGTGAGAGGGTTTTTTCTGACAGATGATGGGGAATTGGTTTCAAAGCGTAAGCAAATAGGGACCGTTGCGTATCTTGAACAAATTTATTTAATAAAAACAGGCGCCAAAAGGGGAGCTGATAACAGTGTTGATGGCAGTCTCCTCAGTGGTTCACCGGCTTCAGAAAGCCACCAACCAATTATCGCCAGCTCGCCAGTCACTCCTGTAGATAATGGTCGGGATAACTCACCTCATGGTTCGCCTTACAAAGTCATCCTTACTTGCCTTGGCCAAGATAATACAAAATGGAAAACCCAAAGTCATAGGGGAGTTTATCAGTATACTATCCGTAAAATGCAATTCGAAGATATTGAAAATTCCCAATTAGACGAGATGCTAAAGTCAGTTTTTCCCAAAACTTGGATGAAACATAAAGATGAATTAGTTGAAAATGTAAATGGCGAAAATTGGGACGCTTTTATTCTTGTTGATGTTGTGACTGGCGAACTTGCCGGGATGTTTGTATATGCACCTCCCTCAGGTAGAATAAAATTATTGGTTGGCGGCATTTGGATTATAGCGGTTCGCCCTAAATACAGAGCAACCGGAGCGATAGATATCCTTCTTTTATATTTAAAAAGCATTATTTATCAAGGCGATAGAATGCGCCCTCAGTGTATTTCCGCAATTATTACGCGTAAGTCTAATACCGTAACGCCAAAAACCGGAATGTTTCTTGTAAAGAAAATGAACGAAACTGATAGTGACGATGAGTTTGTTGATTTTGTGATTAAAAATTTAAGGCTACGACTGGATATTAAAAGCGTTGTTACTTTAAAATATGCCTACAAGACAAGCTCGTCGGCAGATGGATCTAGCAAAAATACCCCAAAGCGATATAAAGATAGCGAGAAAATTCCTATAATCCTGGCAGCTGTTGCCAGGGTTAGAGCAAGAAAATCAAAGGTATACGTAAAAGATGTTGTGGCTGAGTGTGGTTTAGCTAAAGGCCAAATCAATAAACTGGTTGCGAAATTAAACCAAGAGCGTCCCGGCAGAGCAAGGGAGGTGTTAGGCATAGAGCCGACAGAACACATTCTTCGCCATCAAGCGCGGGTTAAAGAGAATATAGCCGAACGTGTGGCAAGATTAGAGGCATTTATTGATGAAGCTCTTACTGAAAATCCTGGAATATTAATTACACAAGTTATGCTCGCGCGTGTGCTTGGAATTGATCACACAACATTTAGTTCTTGGCTAGATTATCATAAAAAAGATCCTAGAATACAGCATCTTCAGGCGAAAATTTTTAAAACAACCATGTTTGGACGTATCCGCAGCCAAGCGGCAGATCTAGCAGCACGCGGAGAAGAAGTTACTGAAAACAAAATAAAGAACGGTTTGTTTAATGAAGGTATAAGCCGCGGTGGTTACGCCAGCTGGAAATTTAGGCAACATTTTGACCTTGGAAATTACTTAGAAGAAAATCCTTTAACTAAAGAAGAAATTGATGCAAAGAGGAAGCCTAAGCTCGAAGAAGTTTTGCCGGCTAAAAAAAATAAAGCGGATAGAAAGAAGGTAAAAACGCATCCGAAAGAAAAAGAACCATTATCGCTAAAAGGTTTAATCGTTTCATTGGACAATATCGAGCAAGTAGTTGATGAGGCGATTGCTGATCGCGTCGGATATGATGAACTTTGGAATTGGTGGAGTAAAGCTATAAGTGCTTTAACGAAAAACATTACCCAAATCAATGATTTCAATATATGTTATGGAGCAATGGTTAACCGCGTAGCCGGTAGAATAAAGGCTCTCGCTCATTTAGAAGAGCGTTCCGCTTCAACCGAACTTAATCCCAAAAATGTTGCTTCATCAGTGGCGAAATCAAGTCTAAAATGTAAGGAATTTAAAAGAGAAACATTTATTAGTTATAAATCGATATCTCAATTCTTGCGAGACCGGAGAGTGAATATCGAAGGATATAATGTTATTTTAAAATATACGATAAACAATGAACTTATGGTTGTAAGGGTGTTGCATCAGGAACACCGAGGAAATTATGAATGCCTGGAGGCCAAGCTAAATGAATGCGGCGTAACCGGGCTCAGTGATTTTTCTTGCAAGGTATTAAAGATTTACATTGAGCATCCGGACAACCCCATTTTACCTTCATTTAGAGTATATGCGGATAGGCAATACAGAAAAACCAGTTCGGCGATGACGTCAGGTTTTTTAGATTTTGAAATAGAGAATAAAGCGAGGATTAGCAAAAGAAATATGGAGTTATTAAGTAGTTGGGTTTCAACGTGGGTTCGACACAATAAAGTTGAAGATGCCGGCGTGATTACAATTACCCCTACACATTTAGTTGTAAGAACGAAAGAAACACGAATGATCGCGTTAATAAGTTATAAATTTGAAAATAAAACGCTTACTATCAATGGACAGTTTACATTTAAATATCCCAGAACCAGGATTATGGCTCTGTTGCAATCCTTTTTAATATATAATTTCAGTGCTCAAAAAGTTAGATATGAAGGTGTTTTTAAGAAAAATGGAACTGATTTTGTAAACGGCATGAAAACCATAGGTATTTTTTCTTCTGTTTGCGGCAAAGAAGCGAATGTTAATGCTAATTTTGTTGAAGCATTGGTTAAGGGCAGAGAGCCTTTCCACAAATTTCTTGATAAAGAAGCTGTTTTTTCTTCATCTGCTGTTGAGGCAAATCAAGAAATGCTGCAAATTATACCGAATAGCAGGGTATTTGCCAGCGTTCAGGGCGGCCCATTACCTGTGCGAATTGAATTCAGCCCGGAAGCCTATACTGTTGGGTTTAAAGATGAAACCGCGCGAAAAATTGTAGATGTCGCAAGCAGAAAAGATATTAGGGGTGCGGTTCAATCCGGCCGTTCTTTTATCTTGGCATTGCCGGAATCAAGTTGGTTACGTCGAGATAACAGAGTATATAAAGCGATGCGGGTAGTTGTATCCGGTGATCATAGGGATGTTGATAACCCCAAGTTGATACAAGTTTTCGTATCTGGAATGAGCCCTTTTGTGGATAGTTTAGAGAATAAAAGTGGGAGTTCTTCAACCGCTTTGCCGCTTGTAGAGAGTAAAACTTATGGTTCTAGTCCTGCCGAATTTTCTTTCGATATATCAGCAGCAAAGCTTGAAGAAATACTTTTTCCTATTTCTAAAATAAAAAAGGTTTTAGCTGAGATTGGTGAAGATACGGATATTTATTGTGATCCTCGAGAAATAAGTAAAGAAAACATTGTGCTCTATCTGCGCAATAAAAAAGATGTGGTTGCGCGGTTATCAATGAAAATCTTGCGAGAGCTTGCAGTAACAAATATGGAGGTTGAATTTCCTTTTGAAGCTATTCTTGCCAATAAGGATACTTATTGTAAACGCGAATTACGCAACCCTTTGAGGGTGTATAAAAATATTAATCCGATTGCCTGTGTAGATCATTTTAGCTTGGCAGCAAGGCTGCAGCATAAAAGAGTCGATGGAAAAACAATAGGGCAATGGTGGTATGATGGCTATCTTGAGCCGTATCTTGTAAGGCGCGGTTTTTCTGTAATAGCTGTTACGGGAAATTGTATTACTATCGATTATATAAAAGAATTCTTTTCACGCAGAGGTTTTAATGGCTTTATATTTTTACGTATGGACCGTGGTAAGCATGTTCATATGGGGGTTAAACAAATAGATAAAAATATACCACCGCATAATTTTGTCAATTCTTCCGTTTGTGGGTTAGAAAAAGGCGCATTCAAACAAAGATCATCATCGCCAAGCATAAATTTGCCCACAGCCAGTTCATTGGCGCCAGCGAAACAGCCGATAGATAAAACAGTGGGTGGCTTGTATGATGATTTAAAAGAGGCAAGAGCCATGGCGAAAGAGCAAGTGACCACACTCCTTCCTATATATAAACTGCTTGCCGGCGCGACAGTTGTAATTAATATTGCTAACGAAACTGGGCAGAAAATTGGAACAGGAGTTATTATCGGTGATACCGAAGAAAAGTTTATTGTTTTAACGGCAGGGCATGCATTCTGCGGTTTTTCCGTCAAAGACAAGGTTGCTGTCTGGCCGGTTTCTAAAAATGGTTACGCCTATGTAAATAAACAAATTTATGAACTGCCAATCAAACTTATTAAATACGATAAAGATATTGATTTGGCATTATTTGCCATACCCAAAAATCGCTTTCAAGGTGATAATTATTCTCTGCCTTTACCTCTAAAACCTTTCAGGGCAAGGGATATTTCAAAAAATATCTGCGTTGTTACGCGTATCGAGAAGAAAAGCAAACCTTTTCATTGGTATGTCCGGGAAGCCGCTAATGGTAGTTATGGCCCAAATATGTTTGTTATAAATCGGTGCATGAGAAAAGGTGATAGCGGCGCTCCGGTAATTGACCACCACGGAAATATTGTAGGTATTATTATTAAGGGGTCGCAAAAAGAAAGGCAAAGCCTGGCAATTTCCGGATACGCAATAAATAATTTCTTAAAAGGTTTCTCTGTTGATAAATATATTGTTGGCATGCATATTGTTGGTCCAAATAGCCCAAGGTTAAAACAAAAGGGTAGCTCTTCAACTGCTTTGCCGCAAGCCGCTAATGATTCTTTAGAATTTAGAATAACACAGCAGATAACAGCTAAGCAAGGTGAGATTTCTGCTTTGGATAAAAAAGAATATAGTTTAGTTCTTGGACGCGCTCCGCCAGAGGCAAGAATGTTACTTGATGCGCCGGATTTGGGAAAGTTTCAAGCGGCGTTGCAGAAAATCACACCACAGGGCAATATAAATTTAAAAACCGAAAACAGAGTAGATATTAATGAAGCTATTAGTAGATTTACCAGCCAACCCTACGCTTACGATTCTCAGCGAGAACGAGTTGACAATTTAAAAGCAGCTTTGCGATTCCTTTTCAAATACCTACCTGATGTTTATGTTTTTGTTGTATCTAATATTCTTACACTGAAGTTTTGCGCCGGCGCAGGAAAATCATTAGCAAGAGCGGATACAGCTAAAAACGAAGCTTATTATACTGCAAAACTTGGCGGATTAACAAGAGAATGGATAGCTACCTTGGGCCATGAAGCTTTGCATAATTTTTTATCAAAGATAGATGAAGCTATTGCCGGTGGAGTCATAGGGGAGGCCATTGCTGATCATTATGAATATTGTATACAAGAAGCCTCAAGCAGCCATTTTGGCGCAGCAGCTTTTAATGATAATGAACCAATAGACAGCCGCTATTGGGGAGATTATCAGGATTATATTTATGAGCGACTTAAACCAGTATACCTTTCCGATCAAAGGTTTAGAGCGGAATTAAGGGCTATATTAAAGCAAAGAGCGCAACTCAGAAGTGAAATCGCGACGCTTAATTGGCAGTTAGTCAATATTAGAAATAGACGAGTGAGCCGTTTTTCCGGTGATTCCGCGGTAATTTACGATAGGGCACTTGTCTTGCAGGATTCATGCTCTAGAGTTGCAAGAGTTAAAGTTTCAAGTTCGGCCAGTTCTTCAAACACAGAGGGGGAAAAAGTAATAAAATTTTGCCCAAAAGAGATAAAGTTTACATTGGCAAACAATATACGTATCGCCACTTCAGTCAATTGGTATACATTCCCTAAGATAAGGGTTGAGCGTGTATATATTGATGGTAAAGTGCGTCTTTATAAAAATTACTCTGGTTCCAAGACGCATTTAGAATTTTCCGCTGATGACCAGTATATTTATTTTCGTTTTATTCCTGAGCCCGGAAAAGAAAAAAGTATAGTGACAGATAGATTTGAGATTAATCAGCAAAAGAGAATAATAAAAAAGCCACAAGGCATATACTCTCTTACTAATTATAATTCAGGCAGAGCTTTTGTTGAGTTCGTTAATAATACGGATAAAACCGGGCTAGAAAGAGAAGAAAAGATTGCTAAGCTTTTAAACGGGTTAGCTATGCGGCACCCTGAATTAAAAGAGGATGTTGGAAGGCCATTAAACGATAGGCGTATTCATCTAGGCAGAATCAAAATTGTTTTCTATAAGCTTGCCGGTTATGCCCACATGTCGTTTATCCGCGACAGAATGTCTCCGATAGGATTTTCATATGCGATGCTGGTTGATGATGATAATCCCAGTAACCGCATTGTTTTTGTTATCTATGACGATAAGGTTGTGGCTTTACGCCAAGGCCAGCAGGAAGTCCTGCACGGGTTAGCAGAATCCGACGAATATAAAAGATACTCTATTAAATCGTTTGATATAGGAAAGTTATTCTATGAGGCAATGCGCCGGATTATTAAGGTTGAGTATCGCAGCATAACACGTACATCGAAAGCAGGCAACACTCGGCACTATATAACATTAACTTCTAAACTGCGTTTTAATCTCCCCCGTTCTATTGAGAAGCGTTATATTCATGTTATCACAGCCATGGAACACATCTATTCCGGTGAGCCCTACTCGCGTCTTCCGATTTATTTTGTTGAACACCCTTTACTTGAACAGGAAGTTTTAAAATATAGTAATTTAACACCAGCTCAAATAGAGCAATCAAAGGGCAAATTTGTAACAGTCAGAGATGATGAAATTTCAGGGCATACGGTTATCGGTATTGTTTCCGGCGGAGAGTATCGCTATTATTACCGAGTTGGCCCTTTGTCGGATAATCCTGCAGAAATTATTTATATGGATATCGGCCATAAGGATTTTTCTGACCTGCGAACAATAATACGTGTTTCTGACGATAAATCAGCAATTACTCTTGAAGATTTTAAGATTTTTGAAGATTCGAAGATTAAAGGGAAACCGATGATTATTCAAGGGAAAAAGGGAAAAGAAATCTATGTCCATCTTGGGGTATTTTTACGCTTGTTTTTAGAAGAAACTTCTCCGGGTGGGCTTAGGCCTATTCCTCGGGAAGTAGCTGAAAAGATTACTATCTCCAAATTTTTAAAATCTTTAGCAACCGATGATTTAGAAGAAATACGTGTATATACTTGTTGTGCTATTCCGCAATATTTACGTAGATTCCCCGATGGTACCTTGAGGGCTGTTGAAATTGAGCAAAGGCATTGGCCATTTGGGCGCGAAATTGATGAGCAGAAGGGAAGAATGATCTATATTTTAAATAGCACCAGAGCAGGCCTAACTGATGTTCTTCGCACGGCATCTTCAGGTTCTATGTCAACCATCCGTTTCCCGTTAACGCCCGGATATATTTTATCTATTCATCCAAAGGTAAGGCATAATTCTGTTAATAAGACCAAGAAAATTTATTCAGATTTTTCTTATGATTACTATTTTGATATGCTTGGTAAACCAGTAAGATCTTCCAG
>JBAYMZ010000059.1:0-7480 GCA_041663385.1 Candidatus Omnitrophota bacterium | reverse complement strand
TCCACTAAATTTGAGAGTCCGGCTAATTCGAATATTTGTCCGGTTTGTTCGGGGTACCCGGGGGTTCTGCCGGTCTTTAATAAAAAAGCGCTTGCGCTTGGCATAAGAGTGGGTCTTGCCTTAAATTGTAAAATAAATAAACAAATATATTTTGAAAGAAAGCATTACTTCTATCCGGATTTACCGAAAAATTACCAGATTTCTCAATATAAAATGCCGCTTGGAGAAAATGGCAGTTTGCGCCTGCCTTCAGGAAGAACAATTGGCATAACCAGGGTGCATCTCGAAGAAGATGCCGGAAAATTAATTCATAAAGAAAACTATTCACTTGTCGATTTAAATCGTACCGGTAATCCGCTTTTGGAAATTGTTTCTGAACCTGACATCGCGAGTCCTGAGGAGGCTTTTGAGTATCTTACTTATCTTAAGCTGACACTCCAATATGTAAACGCTTCAGATTGCAATATGGAAAAAGGTTCTTTGCGTTGCGATGCTAACATTTCACTTAAAAATAAGGGCGCAGTCAAATTAGGCACGAAAGTTGAGCTAAAAAATATGAATACTTTTCGTGGCGTGCGCGACGCTCTTTTATATGAAGAAAAAAGGCAGGCAAAAGTCTATCTTGATTCCGGAAAGATTTCACAAGAAACAAGGTTATGGAATGTTGAGGCGCAAAAAACAGAGGTAATGCGTACAAAAGAAGAAGCACATGACTATCGTTATTTTCCCGAGCCGGATCTTTTAGATTTTACGGTTGCTGATTCAGCAGTGATAAATGAAAAAAACTTGGTGGGTGAGCTGCCGTTTGATAAGAGGGAAAGATTCTTAAAAGAATATAAATTATCGGTAAACGAAACAGATATTCTTATTTCCGAAAAATTTCTTGCTACATTTTTTGAAGAAGCGTGCAAGGAGTTTAACGAGCCAAAGAAGGTGTGTAATCTATTGCTTGGGCCATTTTTAGAACAAGTTAATACTCTTAGCGATGGTTTTAAAGCAATTCAGGTCTCCGCGAATAATTTCGCGAAAATAGCCAAATATTTTTCCGAAGGCCGCCTCAATAACTTAGGAGCAAAGAAAGTTCTTTCTCTTTGCATTGTTTCAAACTGCAACGTTGATGATATAATTATAAAAGAGGGGCTAACTCAAGTTTCAGGAGAAGATGAGCTAAAGGTGCTTGTCGACGCAGCTATCGCGGAAAACCAGAAAGCCGCGAAAGAATACCTTGAAGGTAAAGTTCAGGCAGTAATGTTTATTGTCGGTTCGATAATGAAAAAGACAAAAGGCAAAGCAAATCCTAAGGTGGTTAAAGAGTTGTTAGAAAAGGCACTTAAGGGTAAATAGATCAGCGGTAATCCGCTTCTAATAATGGAGGATCAAATGAAGAAGAAAATTTTATCAGGTATTTTTATTTTATTAGTATCCGTGGGTATTTATTCTTATCGTACTAATGTTTTGGTCGCTAAAGAGCGGGAAGACAGTTTCTATAAAGAACTGGATATTTTTGCCCAAGCTCTTGCGGTTATTGAGGAAAAATATGTTGAGGAAAAGCCGCCGCAGGATTTAATTTATGGCGCGCTTAGCGGGCTTCTTTCTTCGCTTGATTCCTACAGCGAATTTCTAACCCCGGATAATTATAAAGATCTTCTTGTGGAAACCGAAGGAAAATTCGGCGGCCTGGGGATAGAAATAACCGTAAAAGATACATTGCTTACGATTGTTTCCCCTATTGAGGACACGCCTGCCTGGAACGCGGGGATAAAGCCGGGCGATATCATTGTTAAAATCGAAGGAAAAATCACACGGGGAATTACCATTAGCGAAGCGGTTAAAAAACTAAGAGGCGAACCCGGCACAAAAGTAACTTTAACTGTGCTTCGCGATAAAGATAAGAAAATTGAGGATGTTACTATAGAACGGGCAATAATAAAAATAAAAGATATTAAAAATGCGGAAATACTTGAAGGTGGTATTGGTTATATAAGAATAACAGAGTTCAGGGAAAATACCGCTAAAGAATTGGATAAAGGCCTGCAAGCTTTAAAGGCCGCAGGGTTAAAAGGTTTAATTGTAGACGTAAGAAATAATCCCGGTGGCCTTCTTGAAACGGCAATTGAGGTGACAAGCAGGTTTCTTGATGACGGTAAAGTTATCGTTTCAACTAAAGGAAGAACGGAAAAAGAGGTCATTTATGTGTCGCTTAAATTAAAAGAAAAATATACAAATATACCCATGGTGGTATTAATAAATAAAGGAAGTGCTTCCGCAAGCGAAATTCTTGCTTCAGCGCTCAGGGATAATAAGAGGGCGATTCTTGTGGGCGAGGTATCGTTTGGCAAGGGATCAGTGCAAACAATTGTGCCGCTTTCGGATAATTCAGCCCTCAGGCTTACAACATCAAGGTATTACACGCCTTCAGGTTTGAGTATACACGAAAAAGGCGTTGAGCCGGATATTGTTGTTGTGGCAGAAAACAATTCTCAAGGCCCCAAAGAGGATGTTTTCGAAAATTTAGAAAAAAAGAACGAATTTAACTACAAAAAAGATAATTGTATTGTAAGAGCGGTTGATTTACTTAAAGGGATAATGGTGTTAAGCGATAATAAAAGTCAGTAATCATAATTATGATGTTTGAAAATAGAAAATGGAAGAGTGAAGATAGAAAGACGATGTTTTTCTTTCTATTTTCTATCTTCTATGATCTATTTTCTTAACCCCTAGTTTCTAAAAATGTACACTCTTGGCATAGAAACTTCCTGCGACGAAACTTCCTGCGCGATATTAAAGGATTACAGCGTTTTATCAAACGTTACCATATCCTCACTTAAAGAGCACGCAAAATACGGCGGAGTAGTTCCTGAGATAGCAACCCGCGCCCATCTTAAAAATATCGATAAAGTTTTTGTGGAGGCCTTAAAACAAGCGAAAGTTTCTTTAAAGGATATAAGTTTAATCGCCGCGACATATAAGCCCGGCCTTATGGGCTCTCTTGTTGTCGGAGTTAATTTCGCGAAAGCTCTGGCCCTTTCGCTTAATAAACCGTTTTTAGGCATTAACCATCTTCATGCGCATATTTTTGCCCCATTCTTAAACCGAAAAGAAAAACTTGAATTTCCTTTGCTTGGATTTGTCGTTTCGGGCGGCCACACAGAAATTTATTACGTAAAAGATTTTAACCAAATCAAACTTTTAGGCCAGACCGATGATGATGCTTGCGGTGAGGTATATGATAAGGTGGCCAAGGCTTACGGCTTGGGTTATCCCGGAGGCCCGGCCATAGATAAGCTATTTCAAGCTGAATATAAAAATGCCTTTAGTTTTAAATGCGGCAGAAGGGGTTTAAATTTAAGTTTCAGCGGAATAAAAACCGCATTAATCTATAAAAAAATTGAACTTGAGAAAAAACAAAAACTAACCAGGCTTACTAAAATAAAATTAGTTTCTTCGTTCCAGTATTCTGTGGTAGAAGCTCTTGTTTCGGCAATAGCTTCCGCTTATAAACAATATAAAATTAAAAAAGTAGCCTGCGGAGGCGGAGTTATTGCGAATCGCTACTTAAGAGCACGGCTTCAGATGACCGAAACCAAAGATTTAAAGTTTTTAATACCTCCAACCGAGTATACCGCGGATAATGCGGCAATTGTTGCAGGATTAGGGTTTTACCTGTATAATAAAAAAGGCTTAAAAAGCGCGATTAACCTGGAAGCGGAGGCAAGTTAAAATGGTGAATGATTGGATGGTTCTGGTTCGATTGATGATTTGTTTTCTTTGTGGAGGAATAATCGGCTTAGAAAGAGAAAAACAAGGAAGGAGTGCCGGGCTGCGCACGCATATTTTAGTTTGTATGGGCTCGGGGCTTATAATGTTGATTTCTCTTTATATATTTGATATTTATAACGGAAAAGCTCCGGTTGATCCTTCGCGTATTGCGGCAGGGGTTGTCACCGGAATAGGCTTTTTAGGCGCGGGTACAATCATTACTAACCGTGCCGGGGCAAAGGGCTTAACTACAGCAGCAAGTATTTGGGTTAGTTCAGCAATTGGTTTAGCTGTTGGCTGTGGTTTTATTCTCGCGGCGGCCTTTACTACAATAATTACTTTTGTTACACTTGCTTTTTTAAAGCATATAGAGAAAAATCTGGAAGCATCAGCAACGGATAAGTAAATGAGGCAGCGGTTGATTGACTAACTTATCCCGGCTCGCAGGAGATGTCAAAAAATTCTCTACGATAATTTTTTGACGCTCGCCGGGATCAATTCGCACAATCATTTTTTCTACGCCATGCCTGCCCTTCGGGCAGTCTAGGCTTGAAAAAATGATGTGCTCATTGAGGAGGTGATTGAGATGTTAAAACGGAAAGATGAGGAAAAGATTCTTGATATTAACGCAACTATGCAAGGGAGCCTGGTTTTTTCCGAACCCGTTAATCTTCGTATCACCGGCAGGTTTGAAGGGACTTTAAATACTAAAGGGAATTTAATGATTGCTGAAAAAGCTATAGTTAGCGCTGATATCGCGGGTGAGGCTATGGTTATTGGGGGGCATGTTACCGGTACGATAAAGGCAAGCCGTATGGTTACTTTAACTCCAACGGCAATTGTGACTGCTGACATCGAGACACCTAAGATGGTAATTGAAGAAGGCGGAATCTTCAATGGAAAATGCAAGATGCTGCAAGGTAAACTTTCGCTTTCGGAGCTTTCCGAGTATCTTTCAATAGAAGAAGGTAAAATTATGGAGTGGGTTGGAAACGGAAGAATACCGGTTGAGAAAGAGGGCGAAAAGTTGCTTTTTGACCGTCGAGAGATGGAGGTCTGGATTACGCAGCATCACTGAAAATAGAGGATAGAAAGTAGAGAATAGAAGATAGAAGAAAAGAAATAAAAACAGAGAATAGAAAAACATCAAACTTCTATTATCGCCCTTCAATTTTCCATTTTCGTAATTAAATTTCCGTGTAAAAATATGAAAGAGAAACTAATTACCACAAGAGAAGTGTCCCAAATCCTGGGTTTAAGCGAACAGGATGTCATAGACCTGGCAAACGCAAATTTGCTTCCCAGTTTAAAATTGCCGGGTGAATTCCTGAGATTCCAGAAGGAGGAAATTTTAAAGGTAAAAGAAACAATAAAGAAGAAATACAATCTTCCCGAAAGAAAGCACAAATTCGCGGAAAAACTAAAAGAATTTTTTTATTTCAACGATTTTTATATAGTTTCTTCGGTGATAATAATCGCGCTTCTTTTTATAATTTTTAAAGACCTCGTTTTTTAGTGTGATGAAAAATAAGGGGTTCATTAACCTTGGGTTTGTTAAGTTGGACGTTGAAAGAGAAAAACGAAAAGGCCTGCCGGAAATAATTTACGCTCCCGGGAAAACAATCGAGCAGCTTAAAAAAATCATAAGGGAATTCAAGAAACATACCAACCTCGTTTTTATTTCCCGTCTTGAAAATAAACAATTCAAAATTTTAAAAAAAGAACATAAAGGCTTGGAATTTTTTGAATCAGCCCGGCTGGCATTTTTTGGTAAAAAAAATAAAGAAAGAAACGGTTATTGTTTGGTAATTACCGCGGGGACTTCTGATATCCCGGTTGCTGAAGAGGCAGCGATATTTTTAGAACTTATGGGTAATAACGTGGAAAGAATTTACGATGTGGGCGTTGCCGGGGTGCATCGGCTGGAACCTTTCAGGAAAAAGATCAGGCAGGCGAAAGTAGTAATTGTTATTGCCGGCATGGAGGCAGCGCTGCTTAGTATTATTTCCGGAATATGCCCGGCACCAATAATTGGCGTGCCGACAAGCGTCGGCTATGGCGCTTCATTTGGTGGCATAACCGCTTTGCTTGGAATGCTAAATAGCTGTGCTCCAGGATCAGTGTGTGTCAATATTGATAATGGATTAGGCGCGGGCTACTTCGCGCATCTGATTAATAAGTAAAAAAGGTTAAGGCTGAGGCTAAGGTTAAGAACTAATTTTAACCTCAACCTCAACCTAAACCTTAACCTTCTAAAGTATGAAAACTATATATTTCCAACTTGCCGGCGGTGCAGCAGGAGACATGCTGCTTTCAAGTTTAATCAGCTTAGGCTGCCCGGTTAATTATTTAAAAAAAGAGTTTAAAAAACTAAAAATAGAATTCGATATTAAAACAAAAAATTCAAAAACCGGGCATTTATCAGATAAAAAATTATATTTTTCCGGAAAATCAAATCTTTCTTACAGGGAAATCGTAAAAGTTCTTAGGGCTTCAAAACTAGATAATGACATAAAAGATAAGGCTTTGAAATGTTATGAATTAATTTTTAATGTGGAAAGAAAAATTCATAAAACAAAAGGAAAAGATTTTAAGTTTCATCACTTAGGCGAGATTGACGCAATTTTAGAAATTTGCGGATTTTATCTCGCGCTTAAATATCTGCAAATAGAAAATATATACGTATCGTCATTTCCTTTGGGCTTTCCCTGCGCCGCTGTTTTAGCAATCCTTAAAGGAAAAAATATCAGGGTTGTTGATTCTGGCTATGAGACGGTTACGCCAACGGCAGCCGCGCTTTTAAGAGACGCAAAATTATTTGACGATGACTTTACTTTTGAAAAATCCGGCGCAGGTTACGGTGATTGCGGGGAGAGTGATTATTTAGTTGCGTATTTGTCAGAAGTCAGAAGTCAGAAGACAGAAGACAGGGCGCGAATAGAACATGATAAAATAATTAAAATAGAGACCAATATCGATGATATGAATCCGCAAGTTTTTGAGCCGCTTTTTGAGGTTTTATACAAGGCCGGGGCAAAAGAAGTTTATCTTGAGCAGGTTATTATGAAAAAAGTGAGGCCGGGTTTTGTTTTAAATGTTTTATGCGCACCTGATGATTACATTAAAATGAGGGATATTATTTTTTCCCATACATCTACTTTTGGCATACGTTACCAGGAATATTCGCGGGATAAGTTAAAATATGAATTTGTGTCTAAAAAAACAAAGTTCGGAAAAATTAAATTCAGAGTATCCGAAGGCTCTTTTAAAAAAGAAACACCTGAATACGAAGATTGCCGAAAAATTGCTAACAAATTGAATATCCCGCTTATAGAGGTTATTAGGTTGATAAGTTGATAGGTTGTTGGTTTTTAACCTAAAAACCTAACAACCTATCAACCTTTATTATAGATTTTTTATTTATCGATGATATAATCCTACCCACTGGCGGTTTAGCTCAGCGTGGTAGAGCAAACGGCTCATACCCGTTGCGTCGGTGGTTCAAATCCACTCGCCGCCATTATTAATTTGCCATTTTATTATCTAGTGTGTTTTGGTGGTTCCCCCGCCTCACAGGGTGAGTCAAAAAATTCTCTGCGATAATTTTTTGACGTTCGGCGGGGCGAAGTCCCAACGCATTCCTGAAAAATATCGAAGAGATTTTTCAGGAATATAGATGCGGTGGGATTAATTCACACTATCATTTTTTCCACGCCTACGG
>JBAYMZ010000058.1:0-7507 GCA_041663385.1 Candidatus Omnitrophota bacterium | reverse complement strand
TGGCTTTTAAACCAAAACGCCGGAAAGGTTAAATAGTATTGTAAACTGTCAACGCAAAAAGGCGGATTAATTAGGTTAACAAATGCTTTGACTGAAAAAAAACTTGTAAACACTAAAAAACTAAAAAGTAAAATTTTATCACGGAAAACTAAAGAAACATTTGGTTTATTAAGACTTACGGATGGTTTTCCCTTAAGAAACAAAAATACAATCAAAAAAATTAAAATATGACCTAATAAAACATGTTGGAAGGTAAATTTGTTTAAAAAACTTAATATCAACTCAACTAATATTATTTGAGCAAAAGATAAAGTAAAGCAGATTAATAAAAAATCAACGAAATTTCGTATACGAAATAACCTTGCGGTTAACAAATATGAGCTCAAAAAAACCAGCAAAATTTCTATAGTCAGAATTATCATTATTCTTTTTTAAAAAAACAATAATTAATCAAAATTGATTCTTTCTCTTTCGATTACTAATGGCCTTTTTCTTACTTGCGTGTAAATTGCCCCAATATATTCTCCTAAAATCCCAATAAAAAATAGTTGGACAGAAAAGAAAAAGAATAAACCAATTACAAGAGGAGCTATGCCTAACTGGAATCTTTCCCAAAACAATAGTTTGTAAATTAAATATACGATGCCCAAAATAAAACAAACCGAAGAAAATATAGAGCCTAGAAAAATTGCTAATCTTAATGGCACTTTTGAATTATTTATGATTCCTAGTAGAGCCATATCAAAAAGAGTATAGAAATTGTTTTTAGTAAAACCGTGAATCCTTTTTGGCTGTTCGAAATTTACAATTGCGATATCATAACCAACTTCAGCAATCAGACCTCTGAAATAAGGATAGGGGTCATCAATTTTTCTGATAACCTCAATAACCTTTTTATCAAATAAACCAAAACCAGTAAAATTTTCAATTTGCTCTGATTCAGACAAATAAGATATAATTTTATAAAAAATCCTCCTCACATTAAACATTAAAGAATTTTCTTTACTCTTTGACTTCACTCCAGCTACAATTTTATAACCAGTCTCCCATTTCTTTATGAAATCTTTAATCAAAACAGGTGGCTCCTGTAAATCTGAAGCAAGATAAATAACAGCATCACCCTGTGCCTGTAATATTCCATAATAAGGAGAACGAATATGACCAAAATTCCTAGAATTAACAATTATCTTTACGTTTTTATCAACTTTCGCAATATCTTTCAATATTTCAACTGTCTTATCTTTCGAAGCATTATCAATAAAAATATGCTCATACGCATACTGAGGTAAAACTTTAAAAATACTTCTTACCTGACGGTATACTTCTTCGACATTGCCTTCTTCATTATAGCAACCACATACAACACTTATTTTTTTCATCATATTTCTCCTAAATGATATTTTTGAAAAAGATTTCAAAACATCTATGAATATATTGCAATCGCTTGCTATCTATACCAGGATACACCCCAATCCAAAAAAGATTATTCATCACCAAATCTGTATTCTTTAAACCTCCAACAACTCTGTGTTTTATATTCATATAAGCCGGCTGTTTAAGCAGGTTGCCGCCAAAGAGCATTCGCGTGGCAATCTTATGAGTTTCTAAATGGTTAACAATATCCGCCCTGCTAAACGGCGCTGTCTCTCTTACCAAAAGTGGAAAACCAAACCAGCTGGGGTCAGAATGTTTCTCTGCCTGCGGAAGTAAAAAATAATTTTCGTATCCTTTAAAAACCTTATACAGAAATTTAAAATTACGTTTTCTATCTTTAATAAACCTCGGTAACTTTTCTAATTGAGCGCATCCAACAGCCGCCTGCATATCAGTAACCCTTAAATTATAACCGATATGAGAATAAACATATTTATGATCGTAACCAAAGGGCAAATTCCCAAACTTCTGGCTAAATCTTTTCTTGCAGGTATCATCATGGCCAGACTCACACCAACAATCCCTGCCCCAATCGCGAAAAGACATTATGATTCTTTTAAGAAGTAGATTATTCGTAAGAACCGCTCCGCCCTCACCCATAGTTATATGATGAGGAGGATAAAAACTACAAGAAGAAATGTCACCAAAAGATCCCGTGAACTTACCTCTGTATTTTGAACCCAAAGAATCACAATTATCTTCAATCCACCATAGATTATATTTCTTTGTTATCTTTCTAATCTTGTCAATATCCACGGGGTTACCCAAAGTATGCGCTGTGAAAATAGCTTTGGTTTTTTTTGTGATCGCTTTTTCTATTTTATCTGCCTGAATATTATAATTGCCTAATTCAACATCAACAAACACAGGCACAAGATTATTTTGCAAAATAGGATTAAGTGTAGTAGGAAACCCACAAGCGGTGGTGATAACTTCATCGCCCGGTTTTAACTGCCTGTTTTTAAGCAACGGGGATGTTAATGCCGATACTGCCAAAAGGTTTGCCGATGAACCTGAATTAGTCAACAAACAGTGTTTTATCTTCAGAAATTCGGGAAGTTTTTGCTCAAACTGCTTAGCATATCTTCCAGCGGTTAACCAAAAATCCAAAGAAGCATCCACAAGATTAGCTAATTCCTTTTCATCATAAACCCTGCCGCCATAATTAATTTGGCTTTTACCAAAAATAAATTTATTATTGTCTTTGGTAGAAAAATAATACTCTTCGACTTTTCTTAATATTTTTTTTCTTAATTTTTGTTCCATTTTAATTTTTCCCTTAAAATAACAACCTTAAATCCTTAGTTTGTTTTAGCAACACCACATCACTTACATTATAAGCTGAATTATTTGTGACTAAAACTGAAGAACTACCATATTTCTTAGCCATTTCTATGTCGCTATCATAAGTATCTCCTACTACCAAAACTTCAAAATTTTTCAATTTATGATCCTTCATTAATATTTCAAGCATATATGTATTTGGCTTACCAACCACAAAATCTGCCTTAACGCCGGCAGCACACTCAATAGCGGCTACCAAAGGGCCACACCCAGGAAGAATAGTATTGTTCCCCACCGGATAGTTTGGGTCACGATTACACACGATTAATTTACTTCCTCTCCTGATATTATTTAAAGATTTGGCTATATTAGTATAGTTAAATTCCGCGTTAAGCCCTACGATAACAGCTTCTGCTAATTCATCTCCCGTTAACACAGTTACCCCATTTAATTCAAGCTCTTTTACCAGCCCAGCTGCCCCCGGACAATAAACACTCTTATAACCTTTTTCCTTTGCATATATTGCTGTGGCATAAGCCGAATTATAAACCTCATCCAATATCAATTCTAACCCTAGATTCTTAAGCTTATCAAAAATTTCCGTTCGCGACTTAGAAGAATTATTAGTAAAATAAAACACCTTAATATTCTTACTTTTTAGGAAACTAACAAGTTCACTCACGCCATCAGCAAGGGTATTCCCAAAATAAATAGTTCCATCCAAATCAAATGCTACTGCTTTAATTTTCGATAAATTCATCATACTTATTCCAATAATATCGGTATTATCATATTTTTATTAAACTCTTCACGACACAAAAAAGGAAACATATCCTCCAAAGGTTTTGAAATTATCTTGCCGTTTTCAAGTTTCTTTGAAGATAGCCGGGGAGAAAATTTATAATCATTCTCTAAAAAAACCTCACACAAAATTGGCCCTTTGAATTTTAGAACCGATCTAATTTTAACTCCCATTCCTTTATGATTAAAAATTGTCGTTGCTTTAATCCCGTAAGCCTTAGCAACTTTTACAAATGATGGAAAACTAACCCCGGAATCTTTATCACAACCAACATAAGGTAGGCCAAAAAAATTCTCCTGCGTCTGTCTTATTGAACAATATCCTCCATTATTTAATACAAATATCTTAATCGGTAGCTTATTATGTGCTACGGTTTGCAGCTCCTGAATATTCATTTGAAAACTACCATCGCCAGCAAGACAAATCGTATTTTGCTTATTATTCGCGATACAGGCACCGATTGAAGCCGGTAAATCATAACCCATTGACGCGCATCCGGAATTCCAAAAAATCCTGGAATTTTTCTTTACAATACCTGCCTGAAACAAAACAACACAAGCCGTGGCGTTCCCTGCGATAATCACATTATTCGCGCCTGTTAAACCAGTAAGGATTTGCATAAAATAATATGGATTTACCTTACGTGATCTCTTATATTCCGTTAAAACAACCGGATATTTATTCTTCTTTTCCCGGCACCAATTAAGCCACCAACTATAATTAGATAATCTAAAATGATACATCAGCAAATTGCTTAAAAAATACCCTACGTCGCAATTTATCGCTAAATCTGGCTTTAAGGTAGGCTTTTTCAATTCCGCCTTATCAATATCTATAACTACTTTCTTAGCAGCCCTGGCAAATGTCTTCCAGTTATAGCTTACTTGCCTGATATTATTCCTAGACCCAAGAAAAAGTACAAAATCAGAATTCTGTAACGTAAAATTACCGGCTCTACTTCCGAGTGTGCCGATCCTCCCTATAAAATACGGATCATCAGAAGGCACAAGGTCAAAACCATTAAAAGTAGTTAGAACGGGAATTTTAAGTTTTCTGATAACTTTTAAAAGTTTTTCCCGTGCTTTGGCGATATGTATCCCATTGCCCGTAATTAAAACCGGCCTTTTTGATTTTTTCAAAAGAGCCAGCGCATGAGATATATTTAAATCGGTTTTCTTTTTATCAAAAACAATTTGATCCTGCTTTTGATCATATGCGGGCATATCCCTTTCTTCTACTTTCGCGCCCTGCACATCCAAAGGAATATCAATCCATACAGGGCCAGGCCTGCCGCTTAAAGCAATATATATTGCTTTATCCAAAAAGAATTTTGTATCTTTAGGGTCTTTTACAGATACAGCGAATTTTGTAATAGGTTTAACGATATTAATTATATCTACTTCCTGATCACCTAACTGTCTTAAGCCTATATTGGGACAAGAACAAATAGTCGTTTCTTTTTTTACCTGCCCGGATATATATAAAACCGGAACAGAATCAGTCCATTGGCCCATTACTCCGGTTAAAGCATTTAATCCTCCAGGCCCGGAAGTAACACTGACCACCGCAAGTTTTCCGCTTACCCTGGCATATCCTTCTGCGGCAATAGCACAGGCCTGTTCATGATGGTTAAAGACACATCTGATTCCTTTAGTGCGGCCAAAAGAATTGTTTAAATGCATTGCTCCGCCGCCGGTAATCATAAAAATATCCCTGACGCCATGCTCAACAAGTTTTTTAGCTATATAATCTGAAACTTTAATCATAATTTATTCGTAAAGCCCGCCTGCTTCTTTAATTAACTTATCATAACGCGACTGCAGCATATCAATACGATGTTTGTCCTCGTTATAAATCATCCCGTAAAAATCCCTTTTATTCTTAAGCCACATTAATTCAAATCCAACAGCTTTAAGTATCCCCTGTTCAGCTTTATACCCTAAAGCCTCAGGGCATTTAAAGATTATCTTTCTTGTTTCATACCTGTCTAACAATCCCCCAAGATTCTTTATAAAGGGTAACGCCTCTTTAGCAACGCCCCCTCCAACTATACATTTTAAACCTTTTTTTCTTGCCTTGCTAAATAGATCCTTTGCGAGTTTAAATATCTTATCCGAGTTTATGTCTTCTCGGCTTAATCCTAAAGAGCCCGTCATATCCACTCTACCCAAGACTACTCCACCGAGATCTTTAATTTCCGGCAATTCAAGCATTTGGTCGAAATTTTTATAGCCGTCGATTGTCTCAATATTAATTAAAAAACAAATACTTTTTCTCTCATCCTCAGGAAAAGTATTTTTTACGGAAAATAGATATTTTTTCAAAGCATATGCGGACTCAATCATCGGAGCCACAAGATTTGCTACTCCAATGGCGCGAGCGTCATACATATCTTTTACTGCTTCACAACCACCAGTCTTAATAGTCAATTCAAGCCCGGCTTTAGTCACTACCTCTTTAAGCCGCAAGGCTTCTTCACTCCGAGTGCCCTCAGCCTCAAATTCAGCTTTCACTCCTATTACGTGGTGATTTTCTTTTAGATCTTTTAAAACTTTAAGCATATGATTTTCAAGCGTATTCATAATTTTCTCCCCCTTACAATTTCCCTAAATTATTTATCGATTAGCAAAAGCTGTTTATTAATTAAAGAGCTGTTCTCTGCATACCACTTATACAATTTTTCAATTGCTACATCTATTGGAGTAATGCTCAAATCAGTAATTTCGCCCCTTAAGCGTGAATTATCGCCGCTATATTCAACGCCCATTGTTTTCCCATTAATAATAATAGGAACATTTTTTCCGGAATTTTTTTTCACCATATTCGCTAAATCTGATATTTTTATGGGTTCATCTGGAGTAACATTATATACTCTATATCTAGGATTATTATTAATGAAATAATTAATCACTGGCATTAAATCATCTACAAGAAAGTAACTAAGCTTACGACTCTGTCGTATCGTAATCGGTAAATTAAAAAGTGCCTTACAAATTGCATTTGAAATAAAACGAATCGCATAATCTTCATATTTTCCAAATATGCCGAATATTCTTAATTCTACGGCATTACTCATTTTTTCAATGTATTTTGCGATTATATATTTAGAAAAACCGTGCTCATCTGATGGGATAACAGTATCAAAATCTTCCTCTTTAACCTTAACTAATGACCTGGTTACATCATAAACGGCTCCGGAGCTTAAGAATATTAACTTTCCGAATTTTCCGCTGTTACGAGCTATGTTGAAAAACATGCGTAAATTATTATAAAGCTGGTTTGATGAATCCTTGGCGTTACGATGCCCAGGACGTACGGCACAATGTATCACCACATCAAATTTATGACTATCAAAATACGACTTAACGGCACCTTCATCCAGCAACTCTAACTCTTCATGCGTAGGGGCAGAAATTTGATACTCTTCCTTAAAATAATCAACCAAATTTCTTCCTATAAACCCGCTGCCACCTAAAACAAGAATATTCATATTTATACTATCATAGAAAATTTAACCTGCTTTGCTTGTCAATCCATCTTTTATGATCATAATCGAAATTAAAACTAAAATAACAATATTTATAGGCATTGAAATGCTAATATCACTTACACCAGCATCGCTAAGAATACCATTTAAATAATGATAGTCTTTCGGTATAAGCAAAAAACCTAGTAAAAAAGAATAAAACAAGTCGGATTTCCTATCCTCTTTGGTATTAACAAAGAAGTATAGGGGTAAAAAAATATAAATTAATTTATAATCCGAAGAACAATGCGGTAATAAAAGCATCATAGAGGTTAAAAGCATCATTCTTCTCCATAAAGATCTTTCGATAAAAATAATAAATAAGCTCATAAAAACGAACAATAAGCTAACTAAAAGAAAATAATACAATTTAAATAAACCCAAATCAATGGTATAAATTAATCCTGTCTTGATAAAAATTAATTTCAGCATCGCAAACAAAGATACTCCTTGCTGCATTA
>JBAYMZ010000057.1:0-7515 GCA_041663385.1 Candidatus Omnitrophota bacterium | reverse complement strand
TTAAAACCTAAAGACTTAAGGATTTCTGAGTATCTTGCGCAGCTTTATTTTTTTGAAAAACTGCCGCAGGAATCTTTGAAGATTTATGAAGAAATTGTAAAAGAAAAGCCTGACGATGTAGAGGTTATTTTTTGGCTCGGGTTTATCAACGAAGAGTTAAAAAATCACGATGATGCGATAAAAATTTGGAAGCGGGCGCTGCAGATTGATCCAAATCACGCCCAAACGCTTAATTCCTTAGGTTATGTTTATGCCGAAGAAGGTAAAAACCTTGATGAGGCGGAAAAGCTAATAAAAAAAGCTCTTGTTGTTGAGCCTGATAGCGGGGCATATCTTGATAGTTTAGGGTGGGTATATTTTAAGAAAAAAGAATACAAAAGAGCAGAAGCCTATTTAAAAAAAGCTATAAGTTATCAGGAAGACCCGGTTATTTATGAACACTTAGGTGATCTTTGTATAACTCAGAATAAAGAATCAGAAGCGCTTGATTATTACAAAAAAGGTTTGGAACGGTTTCCGGATAGTGTTGAATTGAAAGATAAAATTAGCAAATATGGAAAAGAAACTAAAACACCTAAAAAGTAAGGCAAATGAAGTAAGAAAGCTGATTGTGGAGATGCTTGCAAGGGCCGGCAGCGGGCATCCGGGAGGATCCTTGTCTTCCGCGGATATCATCACTTGTCTTTATCTTGAAATTATGCGCCACAATCCAAAAGAGCCGAAGTGGCCGGATAGAGATAAATTTCATTTATCAAAGGGCCATTGCTGCCCTGCGTTATACGCAGTACTGGCTGTTTGCGGCTATTTTTCAAAAGAGAAACTTTGGACATTGCGTAAGCTTAATTCTATGCTGCAGGGCCATCCTGATAAAAGGGTCCCCGGGATTGAACTTGCCAGTGGGTCTCTGGGGCAGGGGTTGTCTATTGCTTTAGGTATGGCGCTTGGAGCTAAAATTGATAAAAAAGATTCCCGTATTTATTGTTTGATGGGCGATGGTGAACTGCAGGAAGGAAATATTTGGGAAGCAGCCATGGCCGCGGCGCATTATAAAGCCGATAATCTTTGTGGAATAGTTGATTGCAATCATTTTCAAATTGATGGTAGGACCGAAGATGTTATGAATATTGAGCCGCTTGTGAATAAGTGGGAAGCTTTTGGGTGGCACGTGGTTTCCTGTGACGGGCATAATTTAGAGGGGTTACTTAACGCGTTTAGTGAAGCAAAAACTATTAAGCTGAAACCAACTGTAATTATCGCGCATACTGTTAAAGGTAAAGGAGTTTCTTTTATGGAGCACGTGGTTGATTTTCATGGAAGAGTTCCGACCGAAAAAGAGCGCGAAATTGCCATTAGGGAGCTTAGCGAAATAGAGAAAACCGAGTGTGAAACGGAGTAACATGGAACAACTATATCAAAGAGATGTTTACGGGAAAACAATTGTTGAGCTTGGAAAAAAAGACAAGAATATAATAGTTTTTGATGCTGACCTTTCCGGTTCAACCAGAACCGCTTTGTTTGCAAAAGAATTCCCTGACCGTTTTTTTAATTTTGGAATAGCAGAGCAGAACATGATGGCAACCGCCGCAGGCCTGGCAAGCTGTGGTAAAACCGTATTTGTTTCGACATTTGCGATGTTTGCAAGCGCGAGAGCCTTGGATCAGGTAAGAAATAGTATTTGCTACAATAATCTTAACGTTAAAATTGTAGCAACGCACAGCGGTGTAACCGTGGGCGAAGATGGGGCATCACACCAGGCATTGGAAGATGTAAATTTTATGCGGGCGATTCCGAATATGAAAGTGATTATTCCTTGTGACGGTGCTGAAACTAAAAATGCAGTTATTGCCGCTTATGAAAATGACGGGCCGTTTTATGTGCGCTTGGGCCGGGCAAAAGTTAATACGCTTTCCGAAAAAAAGGATTTTGTTTTTGGTAAAGGCTATCAAATGTGCGAAGGTAAAGATCTTGCGATAATTGCCTGCGGCGTCATGGTAGAAGAGGCAATTATTGCGGCAAGCGTGCTCAAAGAAAAAGGGATATCCGTAAGTGTGTATAATGTACATACTATAAAACCTATTGATAGTGAATTAATTATCAATATCGCAAAAAAATACGGGAAGATCTTAGTTTGTGAAGAGCACCAGGTTACTGGCGGATTGTATTCTGCGGTCGCGGAAATTTTAGCAAATAAGTATCCGGTTTTTATCGAACATATAGGCGTTGAAGACAAATTCGGACAATCAGGTTTGCCTAAGGAATTAATGGAATGTTATGGTCTCTCAAGTAGTTGTATCGCAAAAAAAGCAGAGCAGATATCGCGCAGATAAAGTAGAACTGCTAAGTCCCGCTAAAATAAATCTTTACCTCAATATTTTAGGTAAATACTCCTCAGGTTTTCACAAAATAGAAAGTATTGTCGAGAGGATTTCTCTTTGCGATAAAATCATTATAAAAATTGCAAAGCATAAGGATATCAAAATTTTCTGTAATCGAAAAGATTTGGAGAGTAAAGATAATCTTTGTGTCAAAGCCGCAAAACTTCTTAAAGAAAAATACCACATTGAGCATGGATTCGATATTTATCTGACAAAAAATATACCGGTTGGTGCCGGGCTTGGAGGGGGGTCATCCAATGCCGCGGCGATTATTATCGCGATAAATAAACTTTGCTCCTTGCGTTTGGCAGAAAAAGTTTTGTATGATTTAGGCAGCCAAATCGGAAGCGATGTTAATTTTTTCCTGGCCCAAACGGATTTTGCGCAAATTACCGGCAAAGGGGAAAAAGTGTTGCCTTTACAAGGAAAATCGTTGCGGCACACGCTTGTCTGGCCTAACGTAAACCTTTCAACTCGAGATGTTTACGGTGCGTATAAAGCAAAATTGACAAAGTTTATTACGAATGATACAATAATTAAGTTTGCATTGAGCAGGGGTGACCTTACTCTTGTAAGAGCAAGCATTTACAATGCTCTTGAAAAGCCTGCTCTTTCCCTTTGCAGGGAGCTACGGACAGCTAAAACTAAACTCCTTGACAATAATATTTTTGCACGAGTCACAGGTTCAGGCAGCGCGTTATACACAATATCTGAAAAGTCGGTTTACCAACTAGTAAGACGCATCTTACCAAAAAAATGGTTCATCTGTGAAGTATGTACTTTAACCCGTAGTTACTTGAAAGAGAATCTCAGGTAAATCAAGCAAAAGTTGTTTAATTTGTTTGTGAAGACAGGCATCAGGTTAATCTGTCGGGCGAGAAGCCCTAAGCGCAGATTTTAATAAATCCAAGGTGGAGTGGCCGGGGGTTGTTTAAAAAAATGCGTGATGACAGAATTGGCTTGTTTGTCTGTTTAAAATGGGTAGCCCGTTTACCGATATGATAAGTTAATTTCGGTACGGGGTGGGGTTAAAGGAGGAGGCACAGTTATGGAGATCACAGAGGTAAGAATTTCCCTGAGGGATAATGAGGGTAAGCGCCTTAAGGCATATGCCACGGTAACATTTGACAATTCATTTGTTGTAAAAAATATTAAAGTAGTAGACGGTAATAGTGGATTATTCGTAGCGATGCCGGCCAGGAAGGCAAAGCAGTTTTGTCCGCGTTGTGGCAAAAAGGTAGACATGGGAAGCCGTTATTGTAATCATTGCGGTGTACAACTGCCTTTGCCACCAAAAGATGTAACAATTGGCAAGTTGACAACACATCAGGACCTCGCCCATCCAATTAATCAGGAATTCAGGGATTACCTGCAAAGCAAAATTTTGGAGGCTTATGAGCAGGAAAAGGCGTTAGGCCCGAGGGATTCCGATAAAAAAGAAACTTCTGAATTGCAAAATTAATTTAAAATTAAAATAAGGCTAAGGCGAAAGAGAAATGTTTTTACCTTAGCCTTTGTTTTTTTACTGGAGAATAGTATAATAAAAAAGCTTAGCGGATTTGATAGCTATCAGATGATATCATCTGCATAACTGCTATCTGTAATCTGCTATCCGATTGCTGTTTTAATTTAAAATTTGCCCGGTAGTGTAATTGGTAACACACGAGAATTTGGGTCTCGCTTTTCTGGTTCGAGTCCAGACCGGGCAGTTTTTTCTATTAAGCGAATAAACCTAAAGATTCCTGCAAAAAAGAAACTGGAATGGTTTAAGAAGATGCATGATTTCATGTTGGTAACTGCCACACCGCAAAGAAAAAATTTTTTAGAAACTTCGCGATAGAGATACACAAGCTGTCGGAAAATTAAAAAAAGCTTGACCGTTTTTTTTAGGTAGTTTCAATAAGGTTCCGCTAGAAATAATTACTCATGCCAATTGATCCAATCTGTAAAATGTCCGTCGAAAAAAATAAGGCTTTAACATTAAAGTATAACGGAGAGGATTATTTCTTCTGTAGCAGCCATTGCAAAGAAAAATTTTTAAAGCAAAACCAAGTCATAGATAAAAAAGTCGGCGCACCAAAAGGAAAAATGTTTTATGCCTGCCCGATGCATCCTGAAATCAGGCAAAAAGAATTTGGGGATTGCCCTAAGTGCGGAATGTCTCTTGAGCCAGTTGGTGTGCCTGAAAAAGATCCAGAACAGGATTTAATGCATTCTTTGTCTCTAAAATTCTGGCTGGGTTTAATTCTTACCCTGCCTATTATCATTTTAAATATAGGTGAAATGATCCCCGTTATCAAAATATCTGCACAAATGTCTTATCGATTTTCTTCATGGATTCAATTTTTGCTTGCAACGCCTGTTGTTTTTTGGTCAGGCGGATTTTTTTATATAAAAGCGTGGAAATCAATAATTAACAAATCTCTTAATATGTTTACCTTGATTGCTTTGGGCGTGATGGCGGCATACGGTTATAGTTCTATCGCGGTTATTGTCCCTGATTTTTTCCCCGATGCGCTTAAAAAAATGGGGCATATTAATCTTTATTTTGAAGCTGCGGCAGCAATAACTATTCTTGTTTTACTTGGACAATTACTTGAGGTAAAAGCGCGCCATAAAACCGGCCAGGCTATAAAAGCGCTTCTTGGTTTTGCCGCAAAAAGCGCTCATATTATAAGGAATAATCAGGAAGAAGAAATAAAAATAGAGGACGTGAAGGTTGGCGATGCGTTGCGCGTTAAGCCCGGTGAAAAAATTCCTGTTGATGGCACAATCATTGAAGGAAAAACCACAGTAGATGAATCAATGATTTCAGGGGAACCTATCCCTGTTGACAAAAATATAGGCGATAAAGTTATCGGCGCAACCATTAATCAAACCGGTACATTTATCTTGAAGACAGAGCGGGTTGGCGAAGAAACTTTGCTCTCGCAAATTATCCGTATGGTAGAGGACGCACAGAGAAGCCGCGCTCCTATACAAAAACTAGCTGATAAGTTATCAGGTTATTTTGTTCCTATCGTGATTGCTGTGGCGGGTATTACTTTTTTTGTCTGGTTTTTGTTCGGGCCGCAACCCTCTTTAGCTTATGCTTTAGTTAATGCGATATCGGTTTTGATTATTGCTTGTCCTTGCGCGCTTGGCCTGGCAACGCCGATGTCAATTATGGTCGGTATAGGCCGGGCTGCTTTGATGGGGGTTTTAATTAAAAATGCAGAGGTTATAGAAAAAGCAGAGAGAATAACGCATATCCTGGTGGATAAAACTGGAACTTTAACTTTGGGTAAGCCGCGCGTAACTGACTTAATAGTTAAACAAAATGTTAACGAACAAATGCTTGTTGAAGCCGCAGCCGGGCTTGAACAATTAAGCGAGCATCCATTAGCCAGGGCTGTTGTTGATTATGCAAGAGAACGAAAGTATCAAATTCTAAAAGCAGACAACTTTGAATCTGTTATTGGCTCGGGCATTAAAGGAGCGATTGGAGGAAAAAATGTTTTATTAGGTAAAGAAATATTTTTAATAGAATCAAATATCACTATTTCTGCGGAATTAAAAAGCAAAGCGGCAGGCTTAGAGGCAAAAGCTAAAACAATCATATGGCTGGCAATTGAAAAAGAGGTTGCAGGATTTTTTGCGATTTCAGACCCGATTAAAGAAACAACTTTTGGTGCTGTAAAAAAATTGCATAACATGGGATTAAAAGTAGTTATGGTTAGTGGTGACAACAAACTATCCGCAACCGCAATAGCTAAAGAGATAGGTATAGAAGAAGTGCATGCAGGGCTTAAACCGCAAGATAAATTAATGATAGTCAAAGATTTAAAAACACAAGGCGCATTTGTCTTAATGGCTGGCGATGGCATAAATGATGCGCCAGCTTTAACCGAGGCGGAAATTGGCGTAGCAATGGGCACGGGAACTGATATCGCGATTGAAAGTGCTGATATAACCTTAGTTAAGGGGGACCTGAATGGTATTGTTAAAGCGTTGATTTTTAGCCGAGTTATTATGAAAAATATTCGCCAAAATCTTTTTTTCGCCTTTATATACAACATTGTAGGCGTTCCTGTGGCAGCAGGAATTTTGTACCCATTTTTTGGCATTTTGTTAAGCCCGGTTATTGCCGCGGCTGCCATGAGTTTTAGCTCCTTATCGGTCGTGAGCAATTCGTTACGCTTGCGGCATTTAAAATTTTGAAAAGCTTTACAAAGTTAATGGTTATGGTGCAGTAGATTAAATAGTTTCATTTTCTTTTGTACCCTGAACTCTGCTTTTCCTGTCCCCTGAAAATTGATTGACTATCAAATAACATTGGAATATAATCTGAATGTTCTAAAGCATTATTTCTTTAAATCAATTATAAAATATTATTATGCACAACAAAGCAAACGGTACAATTTTTGCTAAAAAAGCTGGCCGTAACTCAAGTTTTACGGCGATAGTTCTTGCCGCGGGAAAAGGCGTAAGAATGAAATCGGATATACCGAAAGTTCTTCATTCCCTTGGCGGTAAACCGCTTATTGGCTACGTCTTAGAACAATTAAAATCCATCAAAAACATAAAACAGGTGATTGTTGTAACAGGATATGAAGCTAAATCTGTTGAAGCATATGTAAAAAATAATTTTAAAGATGTCGAATTTGTCAGGCAAAAAGAATTGCTTGGTACGGCTGATGCGGTTAAATGCGCAGGGCAGAAGGTAAAATATGAAAATGTTTTGATACTTTGCGCGGATGCACCGCTTATCACAAGCGAAACAATTTCTTCTTTTATAGCTTCTTACGAAAGCGAAAAATTGACAGCCTCACTTATTACTGCCTATATTGACAAAAAGAATGACCTGGGAAGGATCATCAGGGATACCTATGGAGCGATTAAATCTATATGTGAAGTTAGTGATTTACGTAAACATATTAATATTAAGATCAGCTTAAAAGAAGTTAATAGCGGTATATATGCCTTTGAAGCGCGGACACTTTTTGAAAATCTTAAATATATAAAGAGGAATGAAATTAAAGGCGAATATTTCTTTACCGATATAATAGAGATCCTTTATAACAATGGGATCAAGATTGGTTCGCATGTGCTTAGCGACAGCGAGGAAATTATCGGCATAAACAGCCCCAGGGAACTTTCT
>JBAYMZ010000056.1:0-7582 GCA_041663385.1 Candidatus Omnitrophota bacterium | reverse complement strand
TGTTTAGAGTTTAGGATTTCGAGTTTAGAGTTTTTAAAAAAATATGTTTGTCTTAAGCAACTTTCTTATCGCTTTCGCTAATATTTTAAGCCTGATATTAACGGCTTTGTATTGGCTTATACTCGTAAGAGCCCTGATAAGTTGGGTAAATCCTGATCCGTATAACCCGATAGTCCAATTTCTTAATAAAACTACCGAACCATTGCTTTATCCAATAAGAAAAATACTCCCCTTTAGTTTAAAAATCGGCTTTGATATCTCGCCTATAATCGCTTTTTTAATAATCCTTTTTCTTAAAAATTTTCTGGTTCAAACCTTGCTCGATTTAGCCGTTAGAATACGATAGCATCCTTTTTTATAAAGACGGATTCACGCCTGCTCTTGCGGCAGGCAGGGATGGTTGCGGATGCTACGGATAAGGATATGTGTTTGTATCCGTTTTTTGGCCGGAAATCATACTTGCTTTTATTCCCATTGCCGATAAAATAGCAAAGAACACCGCAAAATTATAAAGAAGATGTAAAAGTGCAAAGGTTTTTTCGTTTTTGCGGTGTAAACGAGCATAAAAGGAGCGTTAAATATGAAGGAAATAGTTAATCAAATACTTAAAGAAGAGGAAATAGGAAGGGCAATGCTTACAAAAGCAAAACAAGATGCCCAAAATTTAATTCTTAAAGCGCAGAAAGATTCAAAAGATCTTTTCGATAAGACAGCGGAAGAAACTAAAGATATAACAAGCAGAAAACAGAAAGAAGCGGAAAATAAATTTTTAGCAGAGAGAGAGCGAATTCTTCAGGAAACACAAAGTGACAGCATCGCCTTGCGAAAGTCCAGAGAAAATGATATCCCTGCTATTGCAAAAGAAATTTTTCAGAAAATTATTGACATAAAATTGTAAAAAAAACACTGCTAAACCGCAAAGAAGACGCAAAGTCGCAAAAAAAAATCTTTTGCGTTTTTGCGGTATTTTGCGGCTTTGCGGTGTAAACCATTATAAATTATGTTTGATCTTACCAAATATTCATTTGTAAATTCAAAGATTCGAGCCATGCTTTCCTATTTGCTTAGCCCGGCACATTTTGAGCGCCTGGTTGAAGCAAAGGATACGAGTGAGATGATGGATATTTTTAAAGGTACCGCTTACGGAGTGATAGTAGAACGCCTGGGCAGGGGGCATATTGAATTGGAAAATTTAGAAAAAGAGCTAATCAAAGAAGACTTACGTATTTTTAGAAAAGTTTATGATATGTTTTCTACCAAAGAGGAAAAGAACTTTGTCGCGCAGCTTATGGAGCGCTATGAAATAGAAGAATTAAAGGTGGTTTTGCGGGCATGGCATAAAAAAATAGCGATTAACTTAAATGACTATATTACAAGCGATACGATAAACTTTTGTATAGATTTCGAAAAGATTCTCGCCGCGCAAAGCATAGAAGAAATAATAATTCTTTTGGACCACACCCCGTATAAACAATCCCTTCTTGAGGCAAGAGAAAAATTTAAAAAACAGGGTTCTTCTTTTTGCCTTGAGGTTGCTTTAGACAGAAGTTATTATGAGCGGCTGCTTGCTACAATAAATAAATTCTCGCTTTCCGACAAAAAAGTTGCGCGTAAGCTTTTGGGGCTGGAAATTGATATTGAAAATATTAATTCATTAATAAGGCTTAAGAAGTATTATTCTCTTGGTACAGAAGCGATTATGGAAGCGGTTATGCCCGGCGGAGAAAGAATAGATGAGAAGGATATAGAGAAATTTTATTCAACCGGCGGCTTATCCAAGATAGTTGAAGGTATCGGATTGGTGCCGCATATAAAAATTAAAAATTTTGATGATGAAAATGCGTATTCAATCGGTAATTTCCTTTATGAGGTTTTGCTGCATCAGGTAAAGAAAGTGCTTGGCGGGTTTCCTTTTACCATAGGAACCACAATGGGCTACCTTATTCTTAAGCGCAGGGAAACTCATAATATCATTTCTTTGTTTTATTCAAAGGCCCTTGGGGTTAAAAAGGATGAAACTTCCTCGCTGCTTAATATGTAAGCAGCGAAATTTAGCCAATAAAATATGTTTACTACCGCTTCGATGGAATTATTAAGTGTGGTTGTGTCCAAGGATAATATCGGAAAGGTAACTTCCCGCCTTGTTGAGCTTGGTATCTTTCAACCGGTAGATATACAAAAAGTAGAAAAAGAATTACAGCCTAATCCCTTATTGGTTGTAGATAAAGAGAGCGCCCAGCTTCAGGCGTTTGAGGCAAAGCTAAAAGAAATATCAAGGAAGCTTAATCTTACAATTGTTCCATCAAAAAATATTGAAAATTTTTCCAATGAAAAAATAAAAGAGATTTTTGAAAATATTGATGGAAAAATTTCCAGCATTATTTCGCAGAAAGAAGAACTGTCAACAAGGCTTCAAAATTCAGAATCAACTTTTTCCCAGATAGAGGATTATTTTGTTTTTCCGGTCAAGAGAGGCTCTTATTATTCATTCCTTTACGTAAATATCGGGGAAATCGACAGCAAAAGTTTTTTGGGCCTCGAGCGCAGCCTGAAAGGAATTCCTCACCTTATCAGCCCTTTTAAAACGCATAAAAACAAAATGTGTGTTTTGTTGATTGGTTTAAAAAAAGATAAGGCGTATTTTGAAAAAACTTTGAAGGAATTGCCTTGGTCTAATATTGAACTCCCGCAAGACGTGGAGGACTTTTCAAAAGATGCCGAGGATAGGCTAAAAAAGGAAATGGAAACCTGTAAAACGCAAATTGCGAAACTTAATTTACAAATTAGCGAGGTAGCAAATAACTCTTTTCCTGATTTATCTAAAATCAGCGCGTTGATTTGCTTTAAAAAATCTCTGATTACGGCAAAAAAGTATTCATATATAACCGATAGGACTGTAATACTCTCCGGCTGGGTTTTGCATGAAGAAAAAGACAGGGCCATTGGCGAAATAAAAAAGGTAGCAGGCGTTTGTTATATCGAAAAAAAACGGGCCGAAGACCTTAGCGTGGAGAAAGAAGATGTCCCCGTGCTTTTGCAGAATAACGCGATTTTTAAACCTTTTGAACTGTTGATAAATTCTTATGGCATTCCCCGTTATGGCTCTGTAGATCCTACCGTTTTTGTGGCCATAACTTTTCTTTTTATGTTCGGTGCTATGTTTGGAGACCTGGGCCAGGGGCTTAGCCTCGCTTTTGCGGGTTTGTTTTTCAGAAAATCAAAAAATGCGGTGCTTAAACAAGCCGGCGCGCTTCTTATGTATTGCGGTTTGAGTGCCGCCATATTCGGTATTTTCTACGGCACTTTGTTTGGTTTTGAAGAAATAATCAAGCCGCTTCTCGTGCGGCCGATGGAAAGTATAAATGAAGTTTTTGGTGCGAGTATTTTATTCGGTATCGGGGTAATAACTCTTGGAGTAATTTTAAATACCGTTAATGCTTTCAGGGATAAAGATTATTTAAAGGCGATACTTGATAAAACCGGGCTTATTACCGGAGTGGTTTATTGGCTGGCCATAGCATATGTGAGTAAAATGTTTGCGGCAAAAACCAACATACCGGTAATTTATCTTATCTTGATTGCCGCAGGCCTGTTTTTAGTTTTTTTAAAACCGATTATTGAAATAATATCCGGGCACAAAAAAGAGAAAGAAGCTTTTTTTGTTATTTTTATGGAGGGCCTGGTGGATATTCTTGAGATAGCAATGGGTTATCTTGCCAATACGGTTTCTTTTATCCGTATCGCCGCTTTTGCCCTGGCTCACGCCGGGTTGTTTCTTGCCATTTTTGAACTTTCGCATACGCTTAAAAACGTAGGGGGCGGATCTTTGTCTGTTTTAACAATAATTTTCGGAAATATTTTAATAATTTTGCTTGAAGGTATGGTTGTGGGCATCCAGGCTTTGCGTTTAAATTACTATGAATTATTTTCTAAATTCTTTATGATGGGTAAACAGGCTTACAAGCCATTGACAATGGAAGGTCGATAGGCTACAATCAATATTTTTAGTGACAAAACTAAAAAATAAATAATGAAAATAGAGGATAGATGATAGAAAATAGAAGGAAAAATATATCGATAATCTATTTTCGCTTTTCTATCTTCGGATCAAAAAGGAGGTACCTGATGTCTGTAAAAAGAATTCTTTCCGGTCTGGCTTTCCTTTTCCTTCTTAATTTAGTTTTTCCTGCTTTTGGCACAGTACTTGCAGCAACTGGTGAGATAAATCCAGAAGTAGCGCATTGGGGATTTTTATCTGCCGCGATCGCAACCAGTTTGAGCGCAATCGCCGCAGGCGTGGCTGTTGCTTATGTGGGTTCCGCGGCAGTAGGTGCAATGAGTGAGAAGCCAGAAATTGCCGGCCGTGCGCTTATTTATGTAGGCCTTGCGGAAGGTATCGCGATTTACGGTTTGATTATAGCGATAATGATTTTAGGCAAATTCTAACAACGCAGACGATCACAGATAAAATCATCTGCGATCATCTGTGATTTGTATCTGTGCTAATCTGTGGAAAAATATGAGATTTTTCTGTATATCCGACAAAGAAAGCAGCCTTGGTTTTAAATTTTCCGGCATGGAAACACACGAGGTTGTAACCAAGCCGGAAGCTCATGAAGCATTACGGGCTGCACTTACGGCTGAGGGCGTGGGGATTATTGTTATTACAGAAAAGGCAGCCTCATTAATAAGAGAGGAAGTAGATAGTATTACTTTTAGCCAGGATCTGCCATTAATAGTAGAAATTCCTTCGCGAGATTCAAAGAAGTCAACAAAGAGCGTTACTGAATCTTTGCGGCGTGTAATCGGCGCGGGGATTTAATCCTGCGCAGAAATCCCCGGGCTTTAAGCCCGAGGGATGAATCCAGCCCTTGTGCACAAGGGCTGGATGAATGCAATTGTGGATTTCTGCTTAGGAGGAAGCCCCAGTCTAAAGACCGGGGAGGCTTCACTAAACTTTTGAGGTTACATCTGACAAATTAACGTAAAAATAATTTCTATGCCTAAAAAAGAAAACTATCTAGAATTAAATAAAGGGAATGCCGACGAAATCCGTAAAGTAATTCATTCTGAAGTTACATACGAAACTAAAGAAATCTTTGAGATAGCAAACAAAGAAGCTGCTGAAATTTCAAAAAATGCCAATAATGAAACTCAAAAAATAAAAGAAAAGTCTTACGCGCAACTGGATAAACAGATAAATAATATAAAAGAAAAAGTTTTCTCGGCAATCAACCTTGAAAAAAAGCGTATTACCTTAGGCGAGAAGAGCAAACTTATAGAAAAAATATTCGCGCAGATTAAGCTTCAGTCAGAGGATTTTAGAAGTTCCAATGGTTATCGCGATTTTCTAAAAAAAGCTTGCTTTGAGTCCGTTGAGGTTATTGATTCTCTTTCTTTAGATGTTTTATATTCTCCTTTTGATGAAAATTTAATGACGGTTGAATTTCAGGAAGAATTGCGCGATTCTTGCCGTAATAAGTTCGATAAAAATATTTCTTTAGCTTTCATGAAAAGTGATTTTAACGATATCGGTTTTATTATACAATCAAAAGACGGAAAAGTTATTTTTGATAATACATTTACCGCGCGCCTAAGAAGAGCGTATGATGATATTTATATGGACCTATTGAAGAAGTTATGAATATTCGTTTTACGGTTGCGGTTGCGATACTCGTCACGGTGGCGTCAAACGTATGACGTAAAACGATAGTCGAAACGAGTTGCGCAACCGATAAACGAATAACGTTTTAATATGGCAAACATAGCAGGAAAAGTATTCAGGGTGGTTGGGCCGGTGGTTGAGATCAATGAAGTTTCAACCCTCCGGATGCTTGACATGGTTGAGGTTGGAGATGAGCATCTTGTTGGAGAGGTTGTAAGGCTCAAAGAAGACAGAGCTTATATTCAGGTCTATGAAGATACAACCTCAATTAAGGCAGGTGACCCGGTATATTCAGAAGGGTATCCTTTATACGTAGAGTTAGGGCCGGGTTTAATCGGCGCCATATTTGATGGTATCCAGCGGCCGCTTGAAGTCATTCAGGAAAAAGAAGGTATTTTTATAAAACGAGGAGTTCATGTTTCCGCTCTAAATAAAGAAAAGAAATGGCATTTTATTCCCGTGAAAAAAGAAAATGATTTGATTGAGCAGGGCCAGGCTGTCGGTGAAGTCCAGGAAACAAATCTGGTAAAACATAAAATATTAGCTCAAGGCAACATCAAAGGAAAAATAAAATGGATTGCTAAGGAAGGGGAATATTCGCTTAATGAAAAAATCGCGGTTGTGGTGGAAGAATCCGGCGAAAAAGAAATTTTTATGTATCAGCGCTGGCCGGTAAGAAAGCCACGGCCTTCTTTGGAAAGAGAAATGGTTAGCGAACCGTTAATTACCGGGCAGCGTGTCGTGGATACGCTTTTTCCGGTGGCAAAAGGCGGATGCGTGGCTGTTCCCGGAGGCTTTGGAACGGGTAAAACCGTTGTCCAACATCAACTTGCAAAATGGTCGAACGCGGACATCGTTATTTTTGTCGGCTGTGGTGAAAGAGGAAATGAAATGACCGACGTTCTCCTTAATTTTACTAAATTAATTGATCCGCGCACTAATCGTCCGCTATCAGAAAGAACAATATTCATTGCAAACACTTCTAATATGCCTGTTGCCGCAAGAGAGGCCAGCATATATACAGGAATAACGCTCGCGGAATATTACCGAGACATGGGTTATGATGTCGCGCTAATGGCTGATTCAACAAGCCGTTGGGCAGAGGCTCTTCGTGAGCTTTCCGGAAGATTAGAGGAGATGCCGATTGAGGAAGGTTTTCCTGCCTATCTGCCTTCAAGGCTTGCAGAGTTTTATGAGCGCGCCGGTAAAGTAAAAACATTAAACAAGGAAGATGGGTCGATTACGATAATTGCTTCAATTTCTCCTCAGGGCGGTGATTTTTCTGAACCGGTTACGACTCATACCAAAAGATTCGTGAGGTGTTTTTGGGCCTTGGATAAAGATCTTGCTAATTCAAGGCATTATCCGTCAATCAGCTGGATAGATAGCTATTCGGAATATTTGAATGATATAAAGGATTGGTGGCACAAGAATATAGACGAATCCTGGCTCGCCCTTCGTTATGAAATTATGGAGCTTTTACAGAAAGAACAGCATCTTTTGCAGGTAGTAAAACTTGTCGGCCCGGATGTACTACCGCAAACTCAGAGGCTTGTGCTTGAGGTATGTAATATTTTTAAAAATACATTTTTACAGCAAAGCGCTTTTGATAAAGTGGATGCTTATTCTTCCGCCCGTAAACAGTTTCTGATGCTAAAAATTATTCTCCATTTTTATCATAAAGGCGAGGAGCTTGTTAAAAAAGGAATTGGTATTGATGAATTAAAAGATACATCGGTATATAAGGAAATTATACGCATGAAGCTTACCTATACAGAAAACGATTTAGAAAAATTAGCCAAATTACCCGAAGAGATAGATCGGGTTTTTGCAGAGTTTTAGTTTAAGGGGTTGTAGAATGAACCCAGCCCTTCTTAGGGAATGGCTGGGTTGTAAGAAGGAAGGGCTGGGTGAAAG
>JBAYMZ010000055.1:0-7650 GCA_041663385.1 Candidatus Omnitrophota bacterium | reverse complement strand
TTTCAGGAATATAGATGCGGTGGGATTAATTCACACTATCATTTTTTCCACGCCTACGGTTTGAAAAAATAATATGTTAATTAAAAATCCACTCGCCGCCATTACTTTCTACCCAATTATTTTTAAAGGAAGATAGTAAAATTCCGAACAGAAAATTTATTTTTTCCTTCTTTTGAGTATTTGTTTAGCCGCTTCGTTAGTGTTTTTAAAATATTTGGCAAATGCTGACTCGGAAGCTCCAAATAAGCCGTATGTAAGCGCCTCAAGCGAAGGTGGTATTTATGCTAAATGCACGTCTAAAGAGATATTAGGTGAATTAGGTAAAACTCAGGTCTATAAAATGAGCGAAAAAGGCGAAGAATTATTATGTTCGTTTGATTGGTTTCCTAGTGGTGGTATTTACCTTATTGATAACTTTAATAATGGTGGGAATTTTTATTCAATTGTCAGAATAGGTCCTTGGCCAGCAGGAAATAATCCTGACAACCAACTATCAATTGCTTTTTATAATGATTGCAAAGAGATAAAACGTTACTCGACCGCAGATATAGTATGATTATGTTATAAAAATTCCAATAATGTTCCTCGTAGCATGTCTCATTATACAGTTTTTAAAAAGATAAAAGGTTTCAGATGGTTAGAATTTGGTAAATATGCTTTTGATATTGTAACTGAAGAGGGGAAGATAATATCTTTTGACGTTTCCACTGGTAACATTAGAAGTCAAGAAGATGAAAAAAATCAGAAAAAAAAGGATAAGGAATATCAAGAGTTGCTGTGTAAAACAATGAAGGGCACGCTAATACATTGTTTGAATGAGGATGGGAATGATGTGTGGAGTTGCGAGTCATCAGGAGATAGGCACCCTTAAGTATTATAATATGGTCACAAGAAAGGCCTGGCGAACGATAATTAGTTATTGGTCTGAGATATGAAAATAGTATTTTCGTATGGCTCATACCTGTTGTGTCGACGGTTCAACTCTATCCCCCACCATTTTATTAACCTTCTCAAGAATAATATTCCGAAATTATACCCACTCTTGTGACTGCTTCTGAGTAAATATTTCAACAAATCTCCTTCAATGATTTTTAATTTTATAGTATACTAACATTAAAGAATAACATAACATATCATATGGATAAAGACGTTATTAAAGCCAAAAAACCATTGTTTTATTTTATTGCGATAGCAATTGTCGTATTGACAATAAGCATTCTTTTGTCACGAATGGAGAATGCAAATAAACAAAAGGCTTCTATAAATAAAAACAACACAGCTGTTACTAAGAAAGATTCCGTTGTTTTATACGAACTGCCAGCAATATCCAGTTCTTCTAATCCATCCAGTGAATCAATTTTAATGCAAGTGAAGTATTCAGGCATTACGCCCAATGCAGAAATTTTAGATGTTGGCCTTGAGCTCAGTCAACCCAAGAAAGATGGTGAATATGACTATTTTCTTATTTCAAAAAATAATGAGCAGATAAGAGTTACTTTTTATTATAAAAATGGAGCCTTGGAAAATGTACGTCTTAGCTCGGTGAACCTGCCTTATGAGGCTTCTATAGCCGGTATGACTACGTATACAGTAGTAAGCAAAGAAGGCGGGGAAATAATTTTTCAATTTCATTGGACAAAAGACGGTGTAATAGATTATGTGCGTGTAGAACCAAAAGTTAATCCTTTTAATAGATAAAAAATAGCCATGAAAGAACAATTTATTTTATTCCTCGCCAATTTTAAAAATTGTACAAGTAGTTATTTTTAGAAATGAGAAAAGCTTCCTTTGTTTTCCCACAAATTATAATTATCTGCCTGGGGATTCTTTTGTTGACGGCTATTCTTATAGTTATTGGACAAATAATCTATAAGCGAAGGGTAAGAACATTTTGGAGTTTACAAAATAAGCTTCTTGCCCGTTGCCATGAATTAGAATCGCAAGTGGAAAAAACGTATGTTCCACCAAGTGAATTGGAAGAGAAGATGTGGCATGAAGCAGAAACCGACTTCATATTCCAGTTACATGAAAAAATAGTGACAACCTTTCGGCGGGAGATAGTTATTAAGGATATCGCCCAAGGAGTTCATAATTTTATAAATGTTAACCAGACGATTCTTCTTTCGTTTGATAAGATAGCCAAGGAACTCAAAGTTGCATCCGCCATTGGAGTTGATGAAAATCTTATTAAGGATTTTTCTTTAAAGAGCGGAGAAGGTATATCTGGGCTTGTAATAGCTCAAAACAAAGCTTTACAGATAGATGATTTAGATAAGGATTCGTATCTTAAGAAAATAAACAAAGAAGGCTATCTCTATGGTAATTTTATTAGTATCCCAATTATTTTTGAAAATAATACTCTAGGAGTACTAAATGTTTGCAATAAGAAGAACTTCAAATTGTTTTCTAAGAGAGATTTGTCGCTGTTAACCAATGTTGGAAAAGTAGCTGCGATTGCCCTGCAGAACATCTCTCTTTATGAACAGATTAATGATAATTATCTTAAAACGATTGGAGCTCTTGCTTTAGCGATAGACGCGCGTGATCCATACACAAGATTTCATTCAGAAAATGTAACGAGGTATTCTCTTGCCATAGCCGATGCAATGCGGATGAATTCTCAAGATAGAGAAGTATTAAGGAACGCAGCCCTATTGCACGATATTGGTAAGATAGGCATAAGAGATAATATTCTTTTAAAAGATACAAAACTGACCGATGAAGAATTTGAAAAAATAAAATCTCATCCTTCAAAAGGAGAAGAGATGCTTAAATTTTTATCTTTTCTTAAAGAGGCTTCATTGATCATCCGTCATCATCATGAGCGTTTTGACGGCGCTGGTTATCCCGATAGAATAAAAGGCGATGGTATTGAGCTAGGTGCAAGAATAATCGCTGCGGCAGATACATTTGATGCCATGACCACAGACAGGCCTTATCGTAAAAGCCTGTCTTTATCAGAAGCCATAAAAGAACTTGAGCGTTGTAAAGGCACTCAGCTCGATCCAGAGATTGTTAATGTATTTATAAAGGTTTTAGCCCAAAACCCAAATATTGCGCAATCTTAGGATATTGAAAGGAGCTTTTGCCAGCCATAGTGTGCATTTATTTTACGATAAAATGACCATAGCAAATATAATTGGCGGTATTTTGTTTGGAGGGGTTGGATTCGTTGCTTTGGTATACGGAAAGAAACAGGGCAGCCCAAAAGCAATGATTTTTGGGGCTTTGCTCATGCTTTATCCTTATTTTATAACAAATTCTATCCTGTTGTATCTCGTAGGCAGCGTCTTAACGATAGTTTTGCTATTTTTTCGTTAAGGTTTTAGGGATAAAACCGGTTTGAAATAACATTAGTAGCATTTTGTTAACTGTACCCATTTGTATCCGTTATTATATTTCTCTGTATGAAAGTTTATTTTCACTAATTTTTGTAACATTTTGCATTACAATTTGATTGCTATGGCATTGATTTTTGTAAGAGAGAAGTTGAGTGTTTACCCCGCCTCGCAGGGTGAGTCAAAAAATTCTGTTTCCCTGGAATAGTAATTTCCAGGGACTATGCCATAATTTTTTGACGTTCGGCGGGGCGAAGTCCCAACGCATTCCTGAAAAATATCGAAGAGATTTTTCAGGAATATAGATGCGGTGGGATTAATTCACACTATCATTTTTTCCACGCCTACGGCTTGAAAAAATGATGTGTTCATTAAAAATCCACTCGCCGCCATTGTTTTCTTACCTTGCTTAAGAATAATACCTAAAACCGTAGCCGTCTTTCCAGCGCTTCCGCTGCTAAAAAACATTCTAAGTTACAAAACCAAAAAAATAGTGTAAAATATATAAACTATGCGTCAAGGTTTTAACATCCATTCTTTGCCATTTTTATGCACCTCGCTACTTTTTCTTACTGTAGCCTTATTCGCTTTTCTAAAAAATAGAAGGTCAAAAGTTAACCGCAGTTTTTTTCTTTTCGGTTTAGCAGCTGCGTTATGGCAATTTCCCTACTTTATTGCCTATAATCTTAATGATGATTTTTATATATTAGCATGGATTAAGATTGCCTATATTGGTTTAATTTTTGTTACACCTGCCTGTTACCATTTCATTGTGTCATTTTTAAATTTAAACAAAAAAAACTTTATCCGGCTTTTTTACGGAATTTCTTTTATTTTTACTTTTTTTTTATTTAGATCAGATTATATTGTCGCCGGTATCAGAAAATTTTCCTGGGGGACTTGCGCTTGTGTGGGTAGCTCTTATTCTATTTTTTTAATTACGTGGTTAACCCCCGCTATTCTGGCAATGGAATATTTGTATTATGAATATAAAAGAGTAGAGTCGCCTTACAATAAAAAAAGGATAAAATATTTTTTGTTCACCCTTCCAATAGCTTTTCTGGCGCTTATCGACGCTCTTCCTAACTACGGTATTAATATATACCCTTTGGGTTTTATCCCCCTGATGCTTTTTGGTATCGCCATAACTTACGCTATCATACGTTACCGGCTGCTGGATATAGAAATTATAGTAAAAAAGATCTCATTGATCGCGCTCGGGTTTGCTGTTTTAGCCGGTGTCCTTTATATGGGAAGTTTTTATCTTCAGCCTTACTTTTTTGTTTTTCTAGGGAAAAACTGGATATTGTTTCCTATTTTACTTTCCCTATTGGCCGGAATCGGTATGCTGCGTTTTATAAACTTCGTCCGGCAAATGGAGGAAGACGAACTTTCCAAGAAATTTGCATACCGCCCTCTTCTTAAAAAAGAAGCCGAAAGGATTTCTGTCGCAAAAAATATTAATGAACTTGTCGCTTATTTGGTCAGAGATTTGAGCAGCTGGGTCAGATTGGATTATGTGGGAATATTTATTTTTGATGCGCAAACTAAACGATTTTTATTGGCAAGGAGCATTGTCCGCACAAAGGAGAGAGAAAAATCACCGGTAGGCTTGGCGCTTGCCCTGCATAATCCATTGGTAGAACATCTTTTAAAAGAAAAAAAGCCTATAATTCGCAGCGAGCTGGAATACTATTTAAATACTCAGACGGTTTCTAACGGCACAACCGGGTTTCTTTCAAGGGTAGTTAAGGCAATGGAAACAATTGGAGTTGAAGTGTCTATCCCGAGTTTTTGTGAGGGGGAGCTCCTCGCGATAATAAATATAGGGCATAAGTTAAATTCAAATGAAATTATTACTGCTGAAGATTTGGAAATATTTATATCTTTATCCAACAATATTGCCCGTGCTATTTATGGCTTTACGTTGAATAAAGAAAAAATCAGGCTGATAGTAGCTTCCCAAAATACCATAATCAGCGCCATGGAAGCAAAAGACGGTTATACGCGAGGCCATTCAGAAAGAGTGGCAAAGTATACTACTTTAATCGGCAAGGAATTGGAAAAGCAATCGCATAATTTTCCTTATGATTTGAATAATTTAAATTGGAGCGCGCAGTTGCACGATGTGGGCAAGATAAGTATACCCGATAACATTCTTTTTAAGCCCGGGCCGTTAACGGATGAAGAAATGATTAAGATGCGCGAGCACCCGATAAACGGGATGAAGATTATAAGCCCGGTTAAAGAGTGGCTTGGAGAAGACATCTGCGCGGGAGTTCTTCATCATCATGAAAACTTTGACGGCAGCGGTTATCCTTTTAAGCAAAAAGGGGAAGAAATACATATTTTCGCGAGGATAATAAGGGTGGCTGATAGTTTTGACGCTATGACAACCCTAAGGCTTTACCGGCCTACCTTTACTAAAAAAGAAGCTTTAGTAGAAATAAATAACTATAAAGGTGTTTGTTTTGACCCGGTTATAGTAGAAATTTTAGAAAAGTTATATAATGAGAATGGGCTGGAATTGTAGATTTTACTACTTTCCGGCAGGTTATACAGTATAATAAAAAAGTGAAGCCTCCCCGGTCTAATCCTAAAGGATAGGTCATCCTAATACCTTACTAAGGATGGACCTAAAGACCGTGGTTTCCTCCCGAGCAGGAATCACACATAAAGCCCGGGGATTCCTGCGGGGGATTGGAAGGAGATAAAAATGTATATTACATTATTAAAGAAAACATATTACGAAGAACGCCAAAAACTTGAAAGCATGTGGATACATAAACAGGAGATGAAGATAAAAATTATTCAGTTCCGCAAAAGAATGATAAAGAGGCTTGAAAGCTGCATGGACGTAAATGAGATTTCTGGAAGAGAAGACGCTTCGGAATTGGTTAAAGAAAATTTTTTTAGCGACGCGGACAAAACAGATAAATTACAGGAACGCCTTAATTTTAATATTGCTGATGAGCGCAAGAAAATTGAAAAGGAAGAGGCGGATGAGGCAAGAAATGTTAATTATAACCCGACAGAATATGCTGACTATTTGTTCCAGGCAGAAAAAGTCTATAGCATAGAAGGTGAGCTGGCAGAGAAGGGTTTTTATCCGGAGCAGGTTTACTACGAGCAGAAGGTAGATAGTAAAATAGAAGATAGAGGATAGAAGATAGAAAATAGAAGGAAAAGAGAAAGGCAAAAACATCGCCCTTCGATTTTCGCCTTTCTATCTTCGATTATCCGGTTAATGTAAAATTAAAGCCTATGAAGAAATGCCCATTTTGCGCGGAGGAGATACAGGATGAAGCAGTAAAGTGCCGTTTCTGCGGAGAGTTCCTGAATAAACTACCGGCAGTAAAATGGTATTTTAAAACATCCTTTATCGTAATAGCTTTTTTGTGCGCTGGCCCTTTCGTGTTACCGCTTATATGGTTACATCCAAAGTTATCAAGTTTGTGCAAAATTGTTATAAGCATAGCGGTTATTGCTATAAGTATTATTTTGGGGAGTGTGCTTGTAAATTCCGTAAGATCAATAGCGAATTATTATAAGCAGATGTTTATTTACTGATACAGTTTATAGTTAGAATAAGGTTACGAATGTTACGCAGGTTACGTAGGTTACGAAGGTTACAGTAAACACGAGGTCTTAAATGTAATCTTCGTAACTTCCCGTAACATCCGTAACTTTCGTAACCTAAAATACAAGGAGGTTTAACATGAAAAGGAGAAGATTGCGTTTAAGAATTCCGGTACAGTTTAAGTTTGTGCGATGGATACTTTTTTTTGTTGTAGTATCTTTTTTCGTTAATGCGTATATATCCATAAAAATGCTGTCTGCAACGCCGCTCGCCCCCAATGCGGATATGGTTTATTTCTCCTCCCAGCTTAATTTTGGAGCAATATTGTTGGTTTTTCTGGTTACTTTAACCTTTATTTTGCACCGCGGTTTCGGGGCACTTGCTCGCATAGAGGATATATTGGATCAAGTTATAAAAGGCAACCATTCGTTAAGGTTAAGCCTTCGTAAGGGAGATATCCTGATTCCTTTAACGGATAAAATAAATAAGCTTATAGATTTATTGGAAAAAAAGAAATAGGGGATTGTAGCATGTCACACGTAACAGGTAACATGTATCACGCCTTTTAAAACGTGTTACATGTTACCTGTTACGTGTGACTAAATGATTTTGGATAGAATTTTTTAGGCTGATTTTTTCTCTTTTCTTTTTCTTCTCGCCAGGAATTTCTTTGCTAAGGAGTTTAGCTTTTCGTAAGGAATCTCACCTTTGCAGTGCTGTCTTACTTTTTCT
>JBAYMZ010000054.1:0-7660 GCA_041663385.1 Candidatus Omnitrophota bacterium | reverse complement strand
CGCAGCTGCTAAATCGGTATTCTTATTTATCTTTTTTAACATTTCTGGAGAACCACTTTCAATGCCAAATGTAAGATTGTAACATCCGGATACAAACATTTCACGTACAAGCTCTTCGTCCACGCAATCAACACGAGTTGTGCCACGCCAGGCAAAACCGTAACGCGAGAGAACCTGACAAAGCCACAGGGTAGCATCGCGATTCGCCGTAAGACAATCATCCTGGAAATTGAGATGGCGAATCCCCCTCTGCCACTGGCCATCAATATGGCGCGCGAGCCAGTCTTTAGTATGAAAACGGTATTTACCATTCACCCACCAGGTAGAACAAAATGTGCAGTTCCCATCACAGCCGCGGCCAAGCAGCATTGATCCGCGAGGCACGGAATCGAGCTTAACGCCCCGGTAAATACCGCTGCCTCGTGATGGATAATTTTCGATTTTAATCAAATTCCAATCCGGCACAGGAAGAGAGTTAATGTCCTCTACAGGAAACCGGGCCACACGGCTGGGAAGCCCTTTTTCACAAACCTGCTTCCAGGCAAATTCTCCGTCGCCAATCACCAGGTGATCGATAAAATCATAATTGGCTGCTAATTGCTTATGCATAATAGAAACATGCGGCCCGCCGGCAACAGTGACTGCTCCGTACTCTTTGGCCATTTTTAACACTTTCAGTGAATCGTGCCGAAAGGGTGTGTATATGGGCACACCTACAACGCGGGGCTTGAAACGGCGCAGCACCGAATCCACGCTTTCCTTTTCAATAGCCGCATCAAAAATAACCGTATCGGTCATCGTCGCAAGATAAAGCAAGCCTAAAGGGGGAGCAGCATAACCCTCTTGCGTCATTCCTGGAGGATTTACGATAAGGTTCATATATCACTCTGTATTTTTAGTCTTTTGCAATAAATACAAGATACACACATCTTGTATGATTTATGCACATCCAACTGATGCAGCACTATATTCGGCATCTAGCGCGAGCAGAACATAGCATCGGACTTTACCGGTAACATCTATTTGTATCGCGTTGGGTATGGTATCGGCAGAAATCAATGCAGTCCCGGTGTAATATGAACATGAGACTCTCAACGAATAAATACCTGGATGCAAAAGTGGAAGTTGAAAACGCGCTTGCACATTTAAAAGCCGGTCCGGGGGCGGCAAAAATAATGAAAATCCGCCGGCTTCATTATTTGAGCTGGCAATATCAATTCCCCGGGAGTTACGAATAGTAAAACCAAAAACACAAAGGGTATCGGCCGGCAATGTATGATTAACAAGTGTCGCCCGCAGTGTCATAAATTCACCATGATATATTGACTTTATCGGATTCATTTTATCATCATAGGCGCCGACCCCCAAGAAAGTACACGATTGATCGCCCAGCCTGGTATCAATATTAGGAATTACCTGTTCGATAGTTACTGCGGAATATGATCTATCTTGTGATGATATTGATGCTGATATCCCGGTATTCTGGGGAGATTTATTTTGCTGAACAACCCGCTGGTTATTCATAAACGATATATAGCTATCAACAATGTTTGTTGTCGAGCCAAGCTGAACTTGCTGGCCATCTTTAAGCCATAAGACACGGCTTGTAAGAAGGCGCATCGCGGTCATATCGTGCGAAACAAAAAGAACCGTTGTCCCTGCAGCGCGTAATTCATGAAACCGGTTCATGCAACGGTGGATAAATACCCCGTCTCCAACGCTCAGCGCTTCATCTATAATTAAAATGTCGGGATTCACATTTATGGCAGCTGCAAATGCCAGGCGTACATACATTCCGCTGGAGTAAACCCTCACCGGCTGGTCAATAAACTTACCTATGTCAGCAAAAGAGGCAATTTCATCGAATTTCTTATCCATCTCTGGCCTTGATAACCCCATAATTGCGCCATTCATATAAACATTTTCCCGGCCTGTAAATTCTGGGTTAAAACCGCTGCCAAGCTCTAAAAGCGCCGCAACTTTACCATTCACGCTCACGCTTCCATTAGTCGGCGCAAGTGTCCCGGCAATAATTTGGAGAAGGGTACTTTTTCCACTACCATTGCGGCCAACTATACCCAAACATTCACCTTTTTTAACCTCGAAAGAAATATCTCTAAGCGCCCAGAATTCTTTATAAAACTGTTTTCGGCCGCGTAGAAGCGTCTGCAAAAGCCGGTGATGCGGTGCTTCGTAGATCTCGTAGCGCTTGCTGATATCCTGCACCTTTAAAACAACCTCAGAGGACATCGGCAAACCCCCGTTTGGTCTTCATAAACCAAAAATATCCCAGTTGAAAAACCGCCATAGACAATAACGTTATAATTCCTAATACATGCCAATCCGGTACTTGGCCAAGCATTAAGACCTGACGCGCGGATTGCACAATCGGGGTTAAAGGGTTCAAAAATAAAATGGGTTTGAGATTGTCCGGCACCATCTCCACGCTGTAAAAAATCGGCGTCATAAAGTATAATACCTGCAGAATAATTTTTGTCGCGTGCGCCAGGTCGCGGACAAAAACTCCAAGCGAAGCGACAAACCAGGAAAACCCGCAGGAAAAAAGAACTAGTGGAATTAAAATAAGCGGAAGATATATAGCAGTAAAATAGATTTTATGAAAAAAAAAGATAATACCTAAGAGCAGTATTCCAATCCAGACCAGCCCAAAAAAACAGGCGCTCAAAACAGAGGAAACCGGAAGAAGCTCCAGAGGAAAAACCACTTTTTTTACGTAATTAGGGTTGTTTGCCACGACACTAACCGAGTTGTCTATACTTTCCGAAAAAATATTAAACACGGCTATGCCGCAAAAAATAACCAAAGCAAACGCGGCTTTGGAATCGTTAAGCCCGGCGCCCCAGCGGACCTTGAAAATTACGCTAAAAACGAAAGTGTAGACGGCAAGCATCACCAGCGGCGTTATCGCCATCCAAACCAAACCCATCATCGTCCCCTTGTAACGGCTTTCGATATTTCGCCAGGTAAGCTGGTTAAGAAGGTCTTTATATTTCCAAATCTCCAAAAGAGTGTTGGCCGGGTTAAAATATTTCCAGCTCGCCTGCTGCCGTGTGATTTCCCTCATTGTATTATTTGCCATATGCAATTAATCTTCTCCTTAACAACTTTTATTACATTTAGCCTTTATAATCGCTAAATCATTATCGACCATCATCTTCACCAGCCTTTCGAATTTAACTTTTGGCTGCCAGCCTAATTTTTTCTTGGCCTTGGAAGAATCTCCCAATAAAATATTTACCTCGGCCGGCCGGTAAAAATTCTTATCGATTTTTACATACTTTTTCCAACCAAGCCCGGCATAGCTAAAGGCGAGCTCGACAAATTCTCGGACTGTGTGAGTTTCTCCGGTAGCAATAACATAATCATCGGGCTTATTCTGCTGCAGCATAAGCCACATCGCTTCAATATAATCTCCGGAAAAACCCCAATCTCTTTTCGCATTCAAATTGCCGAGCCTTAAATCTTTGGCTAATCCGAATTTTATTCTGGCAACGGCATTGGTTATTTTACGCGTAACAAACTCAAAACCGCGCCGGGGGCTCTCGTGATTAAAAAGTATGCCGTTACAGGCAAAAAGGCCATAACCTTCCCGGTAATTACGCGTTAAATCAAAACCGGCGACTTTTGATATCCCGTAAGGAGACCTGGGATGAAAGGGGGTATTCTCATTCTGGGGAGTTTCTCTGACCTTACCAAACATCTCGCTTGAAGCCGCGAAATAAAATTTACAACGCGGAGCCAGTTCCTTAACCGCGGCAAGAATATAATGCGTGCCGTTAATGTTAGTATTAATGGTTGAAAACTCATCCTCAAAAGAATAACCCACGAAGCTTTGCGCTGCCAGATGATAACATTCATTGGGTTTCATCTTATGCACAATTTTAAATAAACTTGCAAAACTCTCAAGAGAACCTGAATGCAATGTGATTTCTTTTTGGATATGCCTTATCCTCCAAAGCTGATGATCGGCATCCTCCAGGGCAACCCTTCTGACAATACCATGGACATCGTAACCTTTCTTAAGCAAGAATTCTGCCAAATATGACCCATCCTGGCCATCAATCCCCGTAATAAGTGCTTTTTTCATGTTTCTGTCTCCTTTTTGGTAAGAATTAGTAACCGATTTTAACTAATTTAGAAATAAATTATAACAATGTATCAGGGTGTGTCAATGCGTTTCTCAATGTCTCAAAATGTATGATTTTCAAGGGAAAATTTGACTTTTTGAGTAATATAGCTGACCTCGTTGCTGGTTAAAAATGGGTTTATCGGCAGTGACAATACAGACAAAGCTGCGTTGTTAGCATTTACTAATGTGGTGGATACTCTTGCCTTGCCAAAGGCACGCATTTTATGCAAAGGTATTGGGTAATAAACACGCGCTCCGATACTTGAATCATTTAAAAATTTAAGAACCTTATCGCGCTTTACTAATGGAACTTTAATAGTATATAAGCCATAAACATGAGAATAGTTGTAAGTTGTAAGTTGTAAGTTAGGATCCGGGAGTTGAATATTTTTTACTGATTTTAATTCTTTGTTATATTTTTCGGCAATCTTGATTCGCAAGCTATTAAACTTATCTATATATTTTAGCTTTGCTAAAAGGACAGCTGCTTGTATTGAATCAAGGCGGGAGTTATACCCTACATACTCGGCGTCATACTGATTACGTTGCCCATGATTTCTTAACACTGTTATAATGTCGGCTATTTTTTTATCTTTCGTTGCAACCGCGCCGGCATCTCCGTAACTTCCCAAATTTTTTGAAGGAAAAAAACTATATGCGCCGCAATCCCCGATGGTTCCTAGTTTTTTTGTAGTTTGTAGTTTGTGGTTTGTAGTTTGAAAAACATATTCGGCGCCAAAAGCTTGAGCAACATCTTCGACAATAAAAAGATTGTGTTTTTTTGCTATTTTTAAAATTTCATCCATTTCGCAAGCCTTACCAAAAAGATGAACAGGAACAATTCCAACGGTATTTTTATTTATGGCTTTTTTTATTTCTTCCGGTTCTATATTGAAAGTTTGCGGATTTATATCAACAAATACAGGCGTTGCACCGCTTCTTATAATGGTTTCTGCTGTGGCAGCGAAAGTAAAAGGGGTAGTGATAATTTCATCCTTTTTATCGAAATACTGCTTATCCTTACGCGTTATTGCCAGCGCTCTTAAGGCCAAAAGCAAAGCATCCGTGCCAGAGGCAACACCAATTGTATGATTTACTCCTAAATATTTCGCAACTTCTTTTTCAAATTGCGTTACCTCTTCCCCTAAAATCCAATGTTGCTTCAATAAACATTTTTTTAATTGCTGACCAATGCTTTTTTTTAGGAAGCGATATTCTTTTTTTAAATCTAAAAGCGGAATTCCAGTATTTTTTTTCATTTTAACGGATTCCTTTTGCTTTAATGATAAAATCACAAAATTCTCTCACTGCGCCAAAACCTCCGCAAGCTTTTGTTTTATAGCGGCAAATTTTTAAAATCTTAAGGCTGGCATCAGCAACGCAGGCTGAAAGGCCAACTGCTTCCAGGCACTCTAAGTCATTTACGTCATTGCCAAGATATGCAGCATTTTCTGATTTTATATTTAACCTTTTTAATTCCTCGGCCAAAACTTTTATTTTATTTTCGCAACCTTGAATACATCTTAAATTTAATTTTTTGCACCGCGCGGTTACCACGGGGTTTACCTCGGTAGATATAACCAAAACATCTACCCCGGTTTCCTTAAGAAGCTTTATCCCATGGCCGTCGCCCCTTGAACAAAACACCGACTCCTTGCCATCTTCAGAAACCAACACGCGGTTATCCGTAAACACTCCGTCAAAATCAAAAACAACAATCTTTATTTTTCGCGCTAATTCAAACGTTTTTTTTGTTTTCATGAATTTGTTCTCCGATAATTAATAATCGCTGCAAATTGCCGCAAGCACGTTTGCTTGAGCTTATCCGCTTCTAAATTATGTTTACATTTACTTTACCGCGAAAATACTCTATCGCTTTCGCAAGGCCTTCTTCCAGAGAAATTTCAGGCTGCCATTTTAATATCTTTTTTGCCTTGCTGATATCTGGTTTACGTTTACAAGGATCATCCTGCGGCAAAGCTTCATATTTTATTTTTGATTTTGAACCCGTCATTTTTAAAACTAATTTAGCTAATTCTATTACTTTAAACTCGGAAGGATTGCCCAAATTTAATGGCAGCTGATAATTTGCTTTCATCGTTTTAAATATGCCCGCAATTAAATCATCAACGTAACAAAAAGACCGGGTTTGATTGCCCTTGCCATAAACCGTTAGATTTTTCCCTTTAAGCGCCTGAACAATAAAATTAGACACCACCCTTCCGTCATCAACCTGCATATAAGGGCCATAGGTATTGAATATTCGTATAACCCTAACGTTTAACTTGTGCTGCCGATAATACGCATAGGTTAGTGCTTCTGCGGCGCGCTTACTTTCATCGTAGCAGGAACGCTGGCCGATAGTATTGACGTTTCCCCAATATTCTTCTTTTTGCGGATGGACCAAAGGATCACCGTAAATTTCACTGGTTGATGCCAGAAAAAATTTGGCTTTTTTTGCTTTAGCAAGCCCTAAGCAATTATGCGTTCCAAGCAAACCTGATTTTAAAGTTTTAATCGGATAGGCTATATAATCTTTTGGCGAGGCAATTGATGCAAAATGCAAAACCCAATCGATTTTTTCTCTTACATATAGCGGTTTAGAAATGTCATGAACAATGAGACGAAAATTTTTATTATCTAAAAAACACTTAATATTATTTTTTGATCCGGTAATAAAATTATCAACGCAGATTACAGAATCGCCGCGGTTAAGCAACGCCCTGCATAGATGCGAACCAATAAACCCCGCCCCTCCGGTAATTAGTATAGTCATATTTTTATCCTTACGCCGGATAATAGATGTTCGACAATAGAAGGGCGATTTTTTCTCTTTTTTTCCTTCTATTTTCTACCTTCTATCCTCTATCTTCGATTTTCTATTACCTACCCCTAAACCACTCTACCGCGCGCTGTAAGCCTTGCTCGAAACTAACCTTCGGCTCCCAGCCTAATAACTTTTTCGCCTTAGAAATATCCGCGTGGGTTTTACGAACGTCACCTTGGCGCGGAGGCAAGTATACGGGTTTTATATTTTTGCCGATAATTTTATTTAAAGATGCAAGTAATCCGTTTACCGAATTTGGCGCGCCATTGCCAATGTTAAAAACTTCACCTTCGGCTCCCGGAACAGTCAATGCCAAAATATTTGCGTCAACCACATTTTCGACAAAACTAAAATCTCTTTCCTGCTCTCCATCATCATAAATTGGCGGCTGTTTGTCGTGCAATAAACAATTAATAAACTTAGGTATCACAACCGCGTACTCATCATCAAGCGCCTGCTTCGGGCCGTAGACATTAAAATACCGCAAAGAGACAACACCTACTTTATATTGTTTAGTAAAAAGATAAGCATACTGTTCAGTAATAAGCTTTGTTGCCGCATACGGGGATATCGGTTTAGGGCAGTCTGATTCTTTTTCCGGAAAATCAACCCGGTCTCCGTATACAGAACTGCTTGACGCGATAACTATACGTTTTATGCCTTTTTCTTTTGCCTTAATAAAT